>JAAWNJ010000121.1 GCA_022798895.1 Clostridia bacterium
TGAAAAGAGGTGAAATTTAAGTGCCAACAATCAACCAATTAGTAAGAAAAGGTAGAAAAAGTTCTACAACAAAATCAACAGCACCAGCATTACAACATGGATATAACTCTATGAATAAAAGAGTTACGAATAACAGAGCACCACAAAAAAGAGGTGTATGTACTGTTGTAAAAACTGTAACACCTAAAAAGCCAAACTCTGCTTTAAGAAAAGTAGCCAGAGTAAGATTATCTAATGGATATGAAGTAACTTCATATATCCCAGGTATTGGACACAACCTACAAGAGCACAGCGTTGTTCTTATTAGAGGTGGAAGAGTAAAAGATCTTCCAGGTGTTAGATATCACATTATTAGAGGAACATTAGATACAGCAGGTGTAAAAGACAGAATGCAAGCTCGTTCTAAATACGGAGCTAAAAAACCTAAGAAATAAATCGCAAATATAGTTCTTAGGAAAAACGGTGCTAATAATACATTACTAAATTAAGGTACTTAAATTTAGAATAGATTATATAGCACTATACGGAAAAGCATAAGGCTTTTCAGAGTACCTAATCATACAAATTGTATGAAATCATAAAAAGGAGGGAAGAATAGTGCCAAGAAAAGGATTTATAGCAAAAAGAGAAGTTTTACCAGATCCAATTTATAATAGCAAAGTTGTTACTAAATTAGTAAACAATGTTATGCTAGATGGTAAAAAAACAGTTGCTCAATCAATCGTATATGATGCATTTGACATCATTAAAGAAAAAGAGCAAAAAGATCCACTAGAAGTTTTCCAAGCAGCTTTAGAAAATGTTATGCCAGTTCTTGAAGTTAAAGCAAGAAGAATCGGTGGTGCAACATACCAAGTACCAATCGAAATTAGACCTGAAAGAAGACAAACTTTAGGACTAAGATGGCTTGTAACATATGCTAGAAACAGACATGAAAAAACAATGGCTGAAAAATTAGCAAATGAAATTATGGATGCAGTAGCTGGAAACGGTGGAGCTTTCAAGAAGAAAGAAGATATGCATAAAATGGCTGAAGCAAACCGTGCTTTTGCTCATTATAAGTTCTAACAAACCCGGCGGGGACACACCTTGTCCCTAATGGATAAGAAAACCCTGCGCGGGACAGAGCTTATCCCTAGTGGACAGACAAAGGGGAAAACTCTGTCCCCGTTAGAAAACAAAAATAAATAGTAGAGGAGGATAAAAAGGTGGCTGGAAGAGAGTTTCCTTTGGAGAAAACAAGAAATATAGGAATCATGGCGCACATTGATGCAGGAAAAACAACCACAACAGAGAGAATACTTTTCTATACTGGTAAAACTCACAAAATTGGTGAGGTTCACGATGGTGGAGCAACAATGGACTGGATGGTTCAAGAGCAAGAAAGAGGTATTACAATTACTTCTGCTGCTACAACTTGTCAATGGCTAGGACATCGTATCAATATCATTGATACTCCTGGACACGTAGACTTTACAGTAGAAGTTCAAAGATCTTTAAAAGTACTTGATGGAGCTGTTACAGTATTAGCAGCTAAAGGTGGTGTGCAACCACAAACAGAAACAGTTTGGAGACAAGCTGACAAGTACTCAGTTCCAAGAATGGTATATGTAAACAAAATGGATACTACTGGTGCTGATTTTATGCTTTGCGTTGAACAATTAAAGAATAGATTAAAAGCAAATGCAGTTCCAGTTCAATTACCAATTGGAGCAGAAGAAAACTTCAAGGGTGTTGTAGATTTAATTAAAATGAGAGCTTTTGTTCATAAAGATGATTTAGGAAAAGAAATTGAAGAAGGTGACATTCCTGAAGATTTAAAAGCTCAAGCAGAAGAATTTAGAGCAAACATGATTGAATCAGTAGCAGAACAAGATGACGAATTAATGATGAAATATTTAGATGGTGGAGAACTATCTGAAGAAGAAATCAAAAAAGGTCTTAGAATAGGAACTATTAATAACAAAATCGTTCCAGTATGCTGTGGTTCTTCATACAAGAACAAAGGTGTACAAGAATTATTAAATAATATCGTAGCATTTATGCCATCACCACTTGATATTGCAGATATTAAAGGTGTTGACATGGACGGAAACGAAGCTGAAAGAAAAACATCTGATAGTGAGCCATTTGCAGCCTTAGCATTCAAAATTGCAACAGACCCATTTGTTGGAAAGATTTGCTTCTTTAGAGTATATTCTGGAACATTAGATGCAGGTTCAACAATTTTAAATGCAAATAAAGACAAGAAGGATAGAATGGGAAGAATTTTATTAATGCACTCAAATCACAGAGAAGATATTGATAAAGTATATGCAGGTGATATTGCGGCAGCAGTAGGATTAAAAGATGTTGGAACAGGTGATACATTATGTGATCCTGCACACCCAATTATTCTAGAATCAATGGAATTCCCAGAGCCAGTTATTGATATCGCTATTGAACCAAAAGATAAGGCAAATAGCGAGAAAATGGGAATTGCTTTAGCAAAACTTGCTGAAGAAGATCCAACTTTCAAAACTTGGACAGACCAAGAATCAGGTCAAACTATCATTGCTGGTATGGGTGAATTACACTTAGATATCATCGTTGACCGTTTAAAAAGAGAATTCAAGGTTGAATGTAGTGTAGGTAAACCACAAGTTTCTTACAAAGAAACTATTAGAAACAAAGTTAAAGTACAAGGTAAATTCATTCGTCAATCTGGTGGTCGTGGACAATACGGTGACGTATGGCTAGAAATGGAACCATTAGAGGCAGGAAAAGGAATTGAATTTGAAAGTAAAATTGTTGGTGGTGCAGTTCCAAAAGAATACATCAAACCAATCGAGGAAGGTGTTAGAGAGGCCGCTAATAATGGTATCTTAGCAGGTTACCCTGTAATTGACTTTAAAGCTACATTGGTAGATGGTTCTTACCACGAAGTTGACTCTTCAGAAATGGCATTCAAAATTGCTGGTTCTATGGCATTCAAAGAGGGATGTAAACAAGCTAAATCAGTTATTTTAGAGCCAATTATGAAAGTTGAAGTAACAGTTCCAGAAGAATACATGGGAGATGTTATTGGAGATATTAACTCAAGACGTGGTAGAATGGAAGGTATGGAAGCTGTTCAAGGCAACCAAATTATTAGAGCATTTATTCCATTATCAGAAATGTTTGGATATGCAACAGACTTACGTTCAAAAACACAAGGTAGAGGTACTTATTCAATGGAACCAAG
>JAAWNJ010000122.1 GCA_022798895.1 Clostridia bacterium
GCAATATAGCAACGGATTACTTGGTTAACACCTGGTCCTAATTCATCTGAATTATCCCTAGTAAATATCTTAACATCTACAATTGTTCCAGCTTCTCCATGTGGTACACGAAGTGAAGTATCTCTTACTTCTCTTGCTTTTTCTCCAAAGATAGCACGAAGTAGTCTTTCTTCTGCTGTTAACTCTGTTTCTCCTTTTGGAGTAACTTTACCAACTAAGATATCTCCTGGTCTAACTTCTGCACCTATACGGATAATTCCATTTTCGTCTAGGTCTTTTAAGCTGTCATCACCAACATTTGGAATATCTCGAGTAATTTCTTCTGGCCCTAATTTTGTATCACGACATTCGCAATCATATTCTTCAATATGGATAGAAGTATATACATCCTCTTTTACTAGTCTTTCACTGATTAATACAGCGTCCTCGTAGTTATATCCTTCCCAAGTTGTGAAGGCAATTAATACGTTCTTTCCTAATGCCATTTCTCCATTTTGAGTAGCTGGTCCGTCTGCAATAAGTTCTCCTTCTTTTACCTTTTCTCCAACAGATACAACTGGTCTTTGGTTGATACATGTACCACCATTGGTACGTTTGAATTTTCTTAAATGATAAATATCTAATTCATCTTTTTTTGTTCTGATTTGGATTTCATCACCTGTTACTTTTTCAACAATTCCTTCATTTTTTGCTAGAACTGTAATTCCAGAATCTCTTGCCGCTCTATATTCCATACCAGTTCCTACAATTGGTGAATCCGTTGTTAATAGTGGAACTGCTTGACGTTGCATGTTTGAACCCATTAAAGAACGTTTTACGTCGTCATGCTCTAAGAATGGAATCATAGCTGCTGCAACAGATACTAATTGTTTTGGTGATACGTCTACAAAATCAACTTGTGCTTTGTCCACCATCGTGATTTCTTCTCTATGACGCACACGAATTCTCTCATTCACAAATTTTCCTTCTGCATCTAATGGCTCTGATGCTTGTGCGATAATATATTTATCTTCCTCATCTGCTGGCATATAGATGATTTCATCTGTTATCTTACCAGTTTCATGATCGATTTTACGATATGGTGTTTCTACAAAGCCATGTTCATTAATAATAGCAAAAGAAGATAATGCAGAGATAAGTCCAATGTTTGGTCCTTCTGGAGATTCTACAGGGCAAAGTCTACCATAGTGAGTATAGTGAATATCACGAACCTCGAATCCTGCTCTTTCTCTTGAAAGTCCACCAGGTCCTAATGCTGAAATTCTTCTTTTATGTGTTAATTCAGAAAGTGGGTTGGTTTGGTCCATGAATTGTGATAATTGTGAACTTCCAAAGAACTCTCTGATAGATGATGTGATTGGTTTTGTATTAATTAAAGTTTGTGGTGTAATAACATCTAAGTCTTGAATTGTCATTCTTTCACGAACAACTCTTTCTAATCTTGTTAAACCAATTCTAAATTGATTTTGTAATAATTCCCCTACACAACGGATACGACGATTTCCTAAATGGTCAATATCATCTACATTTCCAAGTCCATGTTCTAAGTTTAATAAATAGCTGATAGATGCTAAAATATCTTCGTTTGTAATGAATTTTGGAATTAATTCATCTATACGTTCCTTAATAACATCATGTAAATCTTTTTCTTCTGTTGTATCTATAATAGATTTTAGAACTGAATAACTTACCATTTCTCTAATATGTAAATCACTTAACTTTACATTTGGTAACATTTCATGAATATTAACAGTTCCATTACCAATTACTTTAACGCATTTGTCTTCTACTTTAACATCAACACTGTTGATTCCAGAATTTTGAATAGCAATTGCAGCTTCTTCTGTAATCATAGTATCTTTCTCTGCTAATACTTCCCCTGTTTCTGGGTCAATAATATCAGCAAATGCAATTCTTCCTGTAATTCTAGTTGCTAAACTTAATTTCTTATTAAATTTATATCTTCCTACTTTTGCTAAATCATATCTTCTTGGATCAAAGAATAATCCATTGAATAGGTTTCTAGCAGCGTCGGCTGTTGGAAGTTCTCCTGGTCTTAACTTTTTATAAATTTCAATTAAAGCCTCATCTTGAGTTTTAATTGGGTCTTTTTGAAGAGTTTCTTTTAATTTGTTCTCTTCTCCGAATAATTGTAAGATTTGTTCATCTGTTACAATTCCAATTGCTTTTAATAAAGTGGTTACTGGAATTTTTCTTGTTCTATCTACTCTGGCATAGAACACATCATTTCCGTCTGTCTCATATTCAATCCAAGCACCACGAATAGGCATAACAGTAGAAGTATAGATCTTTCTTCCTGTTTTGCTATCAAATTCTTCTGCATAGTAGCATCCTGGTGAACGAACTAACTGGCTAACTACAACTCTTTCTGCACCATTGATAATAAAAGTACCACTATCTGTCATTAATGGGAAATCACCTAAGTAAATCACTTGCTCTTTGATTTCACCTGTTTCACGATTGATAAGTCTTACTTTTACATGCAATCTAGTAGAGTATGTTGCATCACGCTCTTTTGCTTCTTCCAATGTGTATTTTGTTTTTTCTTCCATGTAGTAATCTAAGAATTCAAGTACTAAGTTTCCAGAATAATCGATAATTGGTGAAATATCTCTCAATACTTCTCCAAGTCCTTCTTCTACAAACCAATCATAAGAATCTTTTTGAACTTTGATTAAATTTGGCATTTCGATAGAATCACCAATTTTAGCAAAGGTCTTACGAGAACATTTCTCGTGCTTAATTTCTTTTAACAAAAGAATCACCCCTTTAAAAAAATACGAACTAACAAATTCTATAAGCGAAGCTTTGAGAATTTGTAATGTTTCGCACAATTCTCTTCTATGTCGCTAACGCTTCCTAGAATTTAATTGTATTAAGCAGAATGAAAATAATAAAGATATAAATTTCAAATAAAAAGCCCTTCTTGCTTCTATAATAGGTTTACCAAAATTTTGCCTTCCTGCTTCTGAAAGCATTATTTCCGTAAGCTATCAATAGAACAATTCCTCTTTTTATTGATTTGACATAAGTAAGTGATGGATTTATTGGCAGACAACAAAAACGCAGTTGGCATATTTATGTTTACCAACTGGGTCTTATCTTGTTTATTTTATCTCAAAAATTGTATTAACAACCATTCCATCCACCTTTAATTTATTGTGTCAAATTATATCATAGCCTTGTACTGGTTGTCAA
>JAAWNJ010000123.1 GCA_022798895.1 Clostridia bacterium
AACATCTATGGTTGAAACAGATAAAACTGTTCAAGATGTATTAACAAACAAAATTGCTACAATTGGTGAAAATATGTCAATTCGTAGATTTGAAAGATTCAAGAGCAATGGTTTAGTAGAAAGTTATATCCATGGAGACGGAAAAATCGGTGTTTTAGTAGAATTAGAAAACGGAAACACAGATTTAGCAAAAGATATTTGTATGCAAATTGCAGCAGCAAGACCAGAATACTTAGATAGAGAAGCTGTTCCAGCTGACAGAGTAGCACATGAAATGGAAATTTTAAAAGCACAAGCAGTAAATGAAGGAAAACCAGAAGCAGTTGCTGAAAAAATTGTACAAGGTAGAATTAATAAATTCTATGGTGAAATCTGCTTAGTAGAGCAAGAATTTGTAAAAGATCCAGACCAAACAGTTGGAAAATTAGTAGAAGCTAAGGGGGCTAAAATCGTTAGATTTGCAAGATTCGAAAAAGGTGAAGGATTACAAAAAAGAGAAGAAAACTTTGCTGAAGAAGTAGCAAAACAAATTAATGGATAATTGAGAATTTGAAGGAGACACATGTCAAAAGTATGTGTTTCTTTTTTTGTTACTATAGTTTCAAATTTTACCTATTTGAAACTATATATGGAAAACAATATTTTAAAAAAAACTATTGACAAAAATGAAAAATAAGCATATCATGAATATATGAACAAATAATCATATATAATAAAAATAGAGGAGGAAGAAAATGCAAGAAGAATTTGTATGTCAAGAAAATTGCCCACATTTAGCTAAAATTCATGAAGTAGAAGTGAATAAAATTCCAAGAGAAGAAATGCTAACTTTATCAGAAATGTTTAAGTTATTTAGTGATGAAACAAGACTTAGAATTATTTGCAGCTTATTAAACACAGAACTTTGCGTATGCGATTTGTGTGAATTGTTAAATCTAAACCAATCAGCAGTATCACATCAATTACAACTATTAAGAGGAAGTAAGCTTGTAAAATACAGAAAAGAAGGAAAGCAAGTATTTTATAGCTTAGAAGATAATCATATAGAAAGTATGATTAAAATTGCACTAGCCCATATGAGGGAAGAAAAATAAAGGAGGGAAATAGTAATGGCTTGTAATCATGAACATTGCACACAGCATCATCACTCAAAGGAAGAATTAGAAGAAAAGGAAGATAAGAAAAAAGAAATTATCCTATATCTAGTGGCAGTTGTCCTATTCTTAATAACTTTCATTCCTATCCTTCCAGAAGGCATCAAAATCACTTTTTATGTTCTTACCCTTTTAGTATCAGGTTATGAACTATTTTTAGAAGGAATAAAGAATATCTTTCATTTTAAATTTGAAGAGGATACTTTAATGACAATTGCAGTTATTGCAGCATGTTGTTTAGGAGATTTTAGAGAAGCATGTTTAGTAGTACTGCTATTTTCTTTAGGTGAATTTATTGAGGATTTAGCAGTAGAAAAATCCAATCAGCATATTGAAACAATAGTAGATATGAAAACAGAGACTGCAAATTGCTACCAAAGAAATGAAGTTGTGGTAGTGCCAGTAGAAAACTTAAAAGTAGGAGATAAAATTTTAATTAAGCCAGGAGAAATGGTACCAGTAGATAGTAGGGTTTTATCAGGAAAATCACAATTAGATACTTCAAGATTAACAGGAGAAAGTGAACCAATAATTGTAGCAGAAGGTCAAGAGATTTTGTCAGGAAATAGCAATCTAAGTGGTAGTTTAACAGCAGAGGTAATAAGAGAGTATAAGGATTCTACTGCATCACAAATTATAGATTTAGTATATGAAGCGACCAATAACAAAGGGAAAACAGAAAAGTTCATTACGAAATTTTCTAGAATTTATACACCAACTGTTATGATTTTAGCATTAGCGATTAGTATCATTCCAATCTTAATAGGATTAGATGCTAGAACTTGGATAACAAGGGCATTAGTATTTCTAGTAGCTTCTTGCCCATGCAGTATTGTCATTTCTATTCCATTAGCATTTTTCTCTTGTGTAGGAGTGCTATCTAAAAAGGGGTTATTAGTAAAAGGAACAAAACATATAGAGGCTTTAGCAAAAGCAAAAACAATATGCTTTGATAAAACAGGAACTATCACAACAGGCAAAATGGTAATAGATGAGATATCTGAAAGTGAAAAGAAAAAAGAATTCTTTTCTTACTTATATAGCCTAGAACATTTGTCAAATCATCCAATTGCTACTAGTATAGAAAATGAAGTGCAAAAGCAAGGGTGGGAAAAAGAAGAACTATTGCAAGAAGTGCTAGAACAAGAAGAAATTGCAGGATATGGTATCAAAGGAGTAATACAAGGAAAACAAGTTCTTTTTGGAAATCAGAAGTTATTAGCTAAATACCAAATTCCTTATCCAAAGGACTTAAATAAAAAAGGAATTTATTTAGCAGTAGACGGAAAGTTATCTGGATACATTACACTCAAAGAGGAAATTAGAAAAGCATCAGAAAATTTGAAAGCCAATTTGGAGAAAATAGGCATTCATAAAATTGTGATGTTAACAGGAGATGGGCAAGAAAAAGCAGAAGAAATATCACAAAAAATTGGAGAAATAGAGGTATATGCTAGTCTACTCCCAAAAGAAAAACTAGAAAAAGTTGAGGAGTTTAAAAAGAATAGTAAAGTTATTTTTGTGGGAGATGGCATTAATGATAGTCCAGTTTTAGCAACAGCAGATTTTAGCATTTCTATGGGAGAAGGTACACAAATTGCAAGTAATACAGCAGATAGTATATTAATTTCTAATCAAATTGCAACACTTCCAAATATCATTAAAACAGCAAAATCCAGCATGAGAATTATCTATTTTAATATGCTATTTTCACTTCTTACTAAATTAATAGTACTTATTTTAGGAATAGCAGGATATGCTCCAATTTGGCTCGCTGTTTTTGCAGATGTTGGAGTGACATTGCTTACAGTGCTAAATAGTATTAGGATTTATAGAAAATGACAATTTATTATGTTGGCTAGATATTGCTTTTATGATATTATAATAGCGTGAATGCTAAGTGCATTACGGATTAATTGGGCATATATGCCCAAAAGGAGAATGGTTATTTTAAAAAAATTACGAAGAAATATTGATTATCGTATAGAGCCACATTTAATTGAAGTAGCAGATTTCGACAATATAGAGACGCCTTTTGTACAGGAAGT
>JAAWNJ010000124.1 GCA_022798895.1 Clostridia bacterium
AGGAGAACAAGCAAGTTTTGCCGTTACAGTAGTAGACAATGTTCAAACTATTGCAATGGTAGATACTCCAAAACAAAATTACAAATATGGAGAACCATTAGATATTAATGGAGGAACCATATTGGTTACAAGATCAAGTGGAAGAACAGAAACAATTAATTTAGAGACTAACATGGTAACAGGATTTAATCCTAACCAATTAGGACAACAAACTTTAACAATTACTTACAAAGGAAAAGAAACAAACTACACAGTTGATGTAGAAGATTATGTGACAGATATTACAATTACAAGACCAAATAAAGAAATCTACGCATTAGGTGAAGAATTAGACCTAACAGGTGCAACCGTTAAATTAGTAATGGCAAGTGGAATAGAAACGGCTAAAGTAGATATAACCGCTGACATGATATCAGGATTTGACACAAGCACAGAAGGGCCAAAACTAATTACAGTAACCTATCAAGGATTTACCAAGGAATTTAGTATTAGTGTAATGGACAGTGTATCAGGAATGATTCTAACATCATTACCAGATAAAATAGAATATCTATATGGAGAAGCACTAGACTTAACAGGAGGAACAATTGCAGTTGTAAAAGAAAGTGGACAAACTTCAATAATACCAATGACAATGAATATGATATCAGGATATTCCCCAAATATTCTAGGTACACAAATTGTCACAGTAACTTATGAAGGACAATCACACAGATTTATTGTAACAGTAAAAGATTATGTCATAAAATTACAAGTAAAAGCACCAACTAAGACAAATTATGAATATGGAGAAGAATTAGATTTAGACGGCGGTACCGTTGGAATTCTAATGGCAAGTGGAAATGTAGAACAAGAAACCCCATTAACAGCTTCTATGTTATCTGTATTTAATAATGAGAAAGTTGGAAAACAAACCATTCAGGTAGAGTATAAAGGATTACAAGGAAACTTCCAAGTAACCGTAAAAGACAAAGTAAAAGGTATCTCTATGAAGGATTTACCAAATAAGGTAGAATACGAATATGGAGAAAGACTAGATGTAACTGGAGCAACTATTCAAGTAATCAAATCAAGTGGAACAACAGAAGTTAAAGTTACTAATAAAATGGTATCAGGATTTAACCCTAGAAGATCAGGAGCCCAAGTTATTACAGTAACCTATGAAGGAATGAAAACACAATTTGTAGTAGCAGTAAACGCTAGACCACAAACCCCAATAGTTGTGGTAAGGCCTACAAGACCAGTTACACCAGAGCCAGAACAACCAGTACAAGAACCAGAAAAACCAGTAGAGAAGCCAGCACCAGCACCTACTCCAAAACCAGAAAAACCAACAGTAGTATTAGGTGAGAAGGATGAAGACAATGGCTTTGATAAAAAAATGTTAGCAACTGTTATTGGCGGATTAGGCATCTTATTACTACTTATCTTACTTGCTATGAGACGTCGTAACATTAAGATTTATGTAGAAGAAGACGGAGAATTCGTATTAGCAGGAACTGACAAATTAACTAGAAAAGATTTAACAATTAATATTGACCAATACTTAGATGGAGAAACCTTCCATAGCAAAGTCATGATTTGCTTAAATGATTCAATTTCGGATAAATTGGATGGAGAAGAAATCGAAATCAAGCATAGAGGCGAAATTGTTAAAGAGAAAATCAAATATTTAGGTGAACCAGTAGATATCACCTTAGAATAAAGTATAAGGAGAGTTAACCCCATTAACTACAACTTATATGGATATGTAAGTAAAAAACGCTTAAAAACGAAAATACGAGCTCGAAATTCATACAAGGAAACGTAAATGAATTGTATAAGAAAAATATAACTGTACAGTGAAAAGTAAATAGAAGCAAAGTTGTCAAGCGCGCATACAAAACTTCTAAATCCCTGACCTAAGCGCGCAGGACAGAGATAGAGGGAGTTTTGTAGACAACTTATGCTAATATATTAAATAAACTAAAAGTATTAGAATGTTTAGAATATTCCAGCAAACGGATAGCTGGAAAAACTAAAAAGATAATATAAAAGACACTAAGATTTTTTAGACCTCACAAGAAGGTTTATTAGTCGTGTCGCAAAAAACAAACTATTATGAATAGTATATTTTTTGACTGCCATATTTGACAGTCTATTTATCGTTGTCTTTTTTTGAAAAAGCATTTACAATTTGAAAATGCAATGGTAAAATAAAGAAAAACAAAACCAAAGAGGAGAATAAATCTATGGGAAGAAGAAGCAAGAGATCAAGAAGTTTTATCAGTACACAAAATTTATTGATTATTTTATGCCTTTTACTAATAGCAGTAGCAGTACATATGCTATTTTCAGAAGAGGACGAAGAAATTATAGTAGGACAAGCTAAAGAGCAAACACAAGCACAAAATCAAGAAAAAGGGCAATCAAAAACAGAAAATCAAACAAAACCTACTGCAAATAATGAAGTGACCAAAAAAGAAGATGTAAAGGTAGTTCAAAATGGAAATAGTGCAAATGAAATTACGCAGCAAGAAGCCAGAAAATTAGCAGTAAAACAATTTAAAGAATTAGATGAGAAATGGATAAAAGAAAAAGACTTAGAAGTACTAGAATTTTCAAGAGCAAATGAATATTATTATTATATATCATCAAAAGAAAACACAGTAGAAATCAAGAAAGATGGCGGAAAAATTACTAGAATTAATAGTGTGCCAGTACAATAATTTTTACAAAAAGATGAATAATTGAAAAACTCTTGCATAAAATAAAAGTATATGCTATAATGAATATAGCTTAAGCAAGTCGAATGCAGTCGAATTGCTCGAGATATGCTAACCACATATCTCATTTTTTTTACAATAAAAAAGAACGGAGAACCACTCCGTTCTGGTATTTCTACCTTTTGTTGTTACCTTTTCCCCAGTATTTACTTAGTAGTAATACTATTAAGAAAAAGATTAGGTCAAATGCAGTCATTTTGAATTACCCTCCTTTCTTAGATTTCCTCGTGAGAAAGGATAATTTAATTATAACCTATTAGTAAATCTATGTCTAGTATCATTTTGTTTATTCAAGAACAAAAAAGTATTTTTGAAATCAACAATCTATTTTCTAAAACTCCAAAACCTAGTATTCCCTAACAAAACACAAAAAAGGGTTATGGTTTGTAACACAAAAGTAAATAAAATGTCAAAAAAAG
>JAAWNJ010000125.1 GCA_022798895.1 Clostridia bacterium
TCATTATTTCCAAAAGGAGTTTTAACTATTCGATTATCGTATGACATTTTTCGTGTTTTATCCCGTCTTGCTCATAATCTCTTTTTTCATTTTACTAATAATTTTCTTTTCTAAACGTGATATGTAACTTTGCGAAATGCCGTAGCATATCTGCTACTTCTTTTTGTGTCTTTTCTGTACCGGCTAATAAACCCAAAACGAAGTTCCATAATATTTCGTTCTCGATTATTTAATTTTCCAATAGAGTCACGAAGTAAGCTTTTATCTACTTCATCTTCGATTCTTCTAGAAGTTACATCTGGGTCTGTTCCCAATATGTCTGATAATAATAGTTCATTGCCATCTCCATCTTGATTGAGCGGTTCATCAATGGAAACTTCTCCTTTAATACGATTACTCCTTCTTAAAAACATAAGTATTTCATTTTCAATACATCTAGAAGCATAAGTTGCTAACTTGATTTTCTTGTCTGTATTAAAGGTATTAATTGCTTTCATTAAGCCTATGGTTCCTATGGAGATTAAATCTTCAATTCCAACTCCTGTATTTTCAAACTTTTTAGCAATGTAGACAACTAGCCTTAAGTTTCTTTCTACTAAAGTTTGTCTAACACTTTCGTCTCCACCTGCTAATTTTCCTAAAACTTCTGCCTCCTCTTCACTACTCAAAGGTGGTGGAAGAGTTTGGCTACCTCCTATATAGTAAATAGGAAGATTTTCTATTTCTTCATTTCCAATATATCGAACATATAATGTACTAATACTATTTTTTAAAATTTGTAATAAATTCATTGTTTGCACTCCTTTCCTCTAGTAAGTCTAAGCCGATTAAAGCAGTATATCTTTTATCCTTGCTAAATGATTGATTAAAAATTCCAACAATCACATCTTTTCTTATTATCGTTTCTTCTTCTTTTTCAATTGCTACTTGATCAGCTTTAAAGCCTAACATAAGTCCATTTTGTTTGCCAACAGAAGAAAATGGAATCATACGAAATCTTGTAATTAGTTCTTTTTCTTCTATTTGACTTAAAAAATCTTCCTCACCTCCTATCCATTCTTCTATATGATCTAATAATTTAGATGGTAATAGCGAATATAGTTGTTCTTTTTCTACTACAATAACTGGCATACCAGAAATGGGGTCTTTTAATAAATTGCCTGTATCTAGCATTGCTTTAATAGTTAGTTCTTTTTCTTGTAGTTTAATTGCTATTGGATAAATCATATCTTTTTTTCTTAATTTTGTTTTTACTATTTTGAAAGCAATATAAGTAATGATAAAACCAACTATCCCTCCTAATATTGCAACCTTTATTGGATATGTTCCTACATATACTCCATTTCTCATTAAGATATCTTGAGGTCTTATAAAATATAATAAGGCAAAAGCGCAACCGCCAAATACAAATGATGTTAAGTAAAAAATAACTAATTGCTTACTTAACAGTTTAATCCCCTTTGCTTTGAAAGCTATGTACATCATTAAAATAGATAAAATAATTTTCATTCCTATGCTTGAATAGACAGGAAGAATTTCTAAGTAGGCAACTACAGCATAAATTCCTCCTAACAAACTGGAAATTATTAATCTTAGTTGTTTCATTTTTATTTTCATTATATAACCAGTTGCAAACAAAATAATGTAATTCATACATAGATTCTCTAGCAAAACAACATCTAAATAAACTGTCATTTCATTTTTCCTTATATTCTATCTTACTTTTCTCATTTCTTATATATGATAGAAATCGTAAACCTGCGTAGCGACCAACAAGGGTGTAAGCATCACCATATATAAGAAATGAGAAATTATAAATAGTATACTCGTTTAAAACTGAAAAGTCTGTCACATTATGGACGAGAAGAAAAAAATCTATCTACATATTACGATAAAAAGCACAAACTTTTTTCAGAGTTCGTGCTTTTTTCTATTACAATTTGAACATTATCTATTTTCGCAGTTTGAAAGGTACCAAGTTGACTTACTTCTTTGCACTTTCTAACCGCCTTGGGCATTTGAAAACCAGAAAATAAATAATGTTCAAATTCTTATTTAATTCCTTGTTTTTTTCTTAAGAAAGATGGTATATCTAAGTTATCTGATGAGTTATTATCTGTTGTTGTTGGAATAGAATTTAATTTCTTATCCCAAGCTTTATCAATGATATCTCCTACTGGAATAGTTCCAGATAGTGGACCAATTTCTTTGTCAAATCCTGTTGCAATAACAGTAATAACTAAATCTTCATCTAGGCTTTCATCAATTACTGCACCAAAGATGATATTTGCTTCTGGGTCTACGCTACGTTGAATTAATTCAGCAGCTGTGTTTACTTCGTGCAATCCTAAGTTAGAACCACCTGTGATGTTAATAATAACACCTCTTGCACCTTCTACTGAACTTTCTAGCAATGGACTTTGAATAGCTTGTTTTGCTGCATCTTCTGCTCTATTTTCTCCTGATGCTCTACCAATTCCCATATGTGCCATTCCTGTGTTTAGCATAATTGTTTTAACATCTGCAAAGTCTAAGTTTACAAGTCCTGGGATTGCAATTAAATCTGAAATACCTTGTACACCTTGTCTTAAAACATCATCAGCCATTTTGAAGGCTTCTACAATTGATGTTTTACGGTCAATTACTTGTAACAATTTGTCGTTTGGAATTACAATTAGTGTATCTACTTTTCCTTTTAAGCTTTCAATTCCGCGTTCTGCTTGTGATAGTCTTTTCTTTCCCTCAAATGTAAATGGTTTTGTTACAACACCGATTGTTAAAATTCCCATTTCTTTTGCGGCTGCTGCTACAATTGGTGCTGCACCTGTTCCAGTTCCTCCACCCATTCCAGCTGTAACAAATACCATGTCTGCTCCGCGTAACACTTCTGTAATTTCTGCTTTACTTTCTTCTGCTGCTTGTCCTCCAATATCTGGATTAGCTCCTGCTCCTAAACCTCTTGTGATTTTCTCACCAATTTGGATTTTCGTTGCTGCCTTTGAAAGAACTAAAGCTTGTCTATCAGTATTCACTGCTATAAATTCTACATTCTTAATTCCTGATTCAACCATTCTATTTACAGCATTGTTTCCTGCTCCACCTACACCGATTACTTTGATAGTTGCTGTTCCATCTATCATTGGCATTGTGTTTTCATCCATATTATTTTCCAT
>JAAWNJ010000016.1 GCA_022798895.1 Clostridia bacterium
TTTGGATATGATAAAATTCCAGATGAAAGATATACTTTAAAAATAAATGAAGAAGAAGCAAAAATCGTAAAAGAGATATTTGAAAGCTATGTATATAAGGGAATTGGAACAACAAAGATTGCATGGGATTTAAATGATAGAGGAATTAGAACAAAGAAAACAAAATCGAAATGGGTACAAACTTCTATTGTGAGAATGCTTAAAAATCCAATTTACACAGGTCGAGTAACCAATAAAAAATCAGAAGTAACAGACTTTATAACTGGAACTAGAAAAGACTTACCAGAAGAAGAATGGATAGTAGTAGAAAGACCAGAAATCAGAATTATATCAGATGAATTGTTTAATAGAGCACAGGATATTTTAGCTCAAAGGTCAAATGAATTTAAACTAAACAATAAAAGAGAAAAAACAGAATATGTATTTAGTACACTTATATATTGTAAGCATTGTGGATACTCATTTAGAAGAATAAGAAGAAAATATACAAATGATGGACCAGAATATACAAGATGGGTATGTAGTGGAAGAAATTCAATGGGTGTAAATCATTGCCCAAACACAACAGTAATTGATGAAGAGGAACTATTAAATGCTATAAAAGAATACTTAAAAAGCATTATTTCAAACAAAAAGAATTTTATGAAAGCTATAGAAAAGGAATTTGAAAAGATTACAAAATTAAGAGAAAGCAATGAAAGAAATGAAGAAAGCCTATTACAAGAAATAGAAAAAGTAACAGTAAAAAAGCAAAAATATATGGAAATGTTTCAAAACGAAGTAATTAATATACAAGAATTAAAAAAATATACAAACCCACTAAATGATGATATAGCAAGACTAGAAAGAGAATTGAAACTAATAACTTCAGAGATAAAAGAAAAAGATGTATTAGAAAAAGAATTATCTAAAACAATTAGCACGGTAGATAATATATTGAACAATGAAACAATTACAAATGCCATGCTAAAAACAATTATAGATGTCATTGAAGTAGATGGTGATTCAAATGTAGAAGTAAGATTGAAATTGCTTGATGAAATAGGAAGTCAACCAACTGTTATAACGAATTTTAATGAAATTCAAACAAATGTAGGGGAGTCGTTCCGAAGTCCGTCACTCCAGAGAACAGCCTTAGATAACGAAAATCCTACCGTTCTGAAAAGTAACATCAGTACATAAAGATGTTAGTGAAAGACTACTTAAGATAAATCCAATATTAGCACACGAAGTACGAGAAATATTAGACGAAAACAAGGCAGAGAGACATATAAGGGGAGGAATGGCAACAAAGCTAAAATATAGCCATAATGATAAAGAAGCAATATAAAGATAAAAACCTGCTACTTAAGTGTAACAGGTTTTTTTATTAGTTATTTTCGTTATTGAAATTTCTTCTTTGAGCTTTTCTAGCTTTTCTGCATTCTGGGCATCTTTGAGGTTCATTTGTAAAACCTTTTTCAGCGTAGAATTGTTGTTCACCTTCTGTGAAAACAAATTCAGCTCCACAATCTTTACATACTAAAGTTTTGTCTGCCATTTTGAAGTTACCTCCTTCTTAATTTCTGACATTTAATATTTTTGACCCATTGAACCTTTTTAATATCAAAATCAAGAAGGGAAATAGTCGATAAAATAATTAAATTCATTTAAGCTTTATTTCAAAGCCAAACTTATTGTAGCATACTATTTTAGGAAACACAAGCAAAATTTGAAAAATTAATCTATTTATTGAAATTTTAAGAAAAATGAAGATAAGTATGATATACTAATACAAAATGCAATATAGAAAGGATAAAACAAAAATATGGAACAAAAGTTGAAACTAGCACAATTCAAAAAAGATGCACTGATATGCTTAATCTTAATAGTTTTTACTTGCCTTATTTTCTTTCCATTTTTACAAGGACATTATATGTCAGATACTTATAATATCATGGAGCAAGGATTAGAAAATTTTTCTATTACCAATTCTTTTACAGATGGAAGAATTTTAACAGGTGTACTTAACTTAATTATGTCAAAGCTTAATATTCCTATTATGATATATGTAATTGGAAGTTTATTTTTAGCAATAGTTTTTTCCTGTATAGTAGTGATAATATTAAAAAATGTGATATTACATTTTAGAGAAGCTAAAAGCCAATGGACAAAACTGCTAATTATCATAATTTGCTATTTTACTATTTTTAATTTTATGTATTTAGAAAATTTCTATTTCTTAGAATGTATAGTGATGGCTTTAAGTGTGCTACTATATACATTAGGGGCTAAAATTTTAATAGAAAAGAAATCATGTTATCTGATAAAAAGTACAATAAGTGTAATTATTGGAATGCTAGCTTATCAAGGTACAATTGGATTCTTTCTTGCCCTAGTATTTTTCTTTTCTATTTTGAAAAATAAGAATAAAGCATTCGAGATTTTAAAAGATGTCTTATTAAGTGGACTTTTAGTTGTTATAGCAGGCATGGTGGATTTGGCAAGTATTAAATTGTTAACTAACTATTTTCATACTGCACAAAATAGGATAAGTAATGATATTTTCAAAAACATCTTATATATTTTAGCCAATATTAAAACTACTTTAATGAATACCTGTGGTATCTTTCCGAAAAATTGGCTACTTATATTTTCATCCATAACTGTAGTACTAGCTATAATTGCTATTGTAGAAAAGTATAAAAAGCAAAGTGCAAGAGAAATTAGTTTATGGTTTTTATTAATTGCATTTGTAATAGCAAGTAGTTTTGCAAGTTCTGTACTTTCTACAAGTTCCTTTCCAACTCCTAGAATGAGATTTAGTTTAGGAGCCTTAATGGGAATTTTATGGCTGTACTTATATGTGACAACTGATATTTTTCACAAGAAAAACATTGTAACCATTTTAGCAATAGGCTTAATTACAATCTATGGAGGATGTAATTTATATCAATATATTACGATTATTGGGCAATGCAAACAAATGAATGAAGTAGAAGCGCAAGAATGCCAGAGGATAGGAAAACATATTCAAGAGTATGAAGAAGCAACAGGGATAGAAGTTAGAAAAATTGCTCGTGTTCTTACTTTTAAGCATAAAGAAAATTTGTATTTACCAAATCATCCAAATGTTACAGTTTGTAATGCGACAAAATGTTGGTGGTCAGCAAAAGGTGTGATTTATTTCTATACAGGTAAGACATTAGAATATACAAATGCTACGAAAGAAGGAGTCGCAATTTTAGAAGAGTCTGGACAAGAGTGGGAATGCATAGATGATACATTTTATATTTTTATTTATCAAAGGTAATTTTGAAAAAGCCAGAGGAAAATTGGATAGTAAAAGTAGAATTTTTTGTATTGCTTGTGAATTTAGCAGAAACATGATATGATTGCTACTATCCTAGGAGAAATCCTAATTTGAAAAGTTATATGAATGCAAGCATTTAATTTGTAATTGCAAAGAATGTAACTAACTTTTGAGAGGAGATGGAAATACTTATAGCAATTTTCTTGTAAGATACAAAACAGAAACGTGCAACTTTAAGGAGGAAGCAAAATGTTTAAAATGTGGGATAAACTCTACGAGCATTGGGAAAAAATGCGATTGAAAAATGAGTGGTCTTTTTTGATCGTGATAGGAGAAATAGTTACTTTTATGCTAGGATCATTGTACATTTTTTATATGATTGCACCTTATGTAGAGCAAATTCCTTGCTTTTTAGGGATGAAACGCTATGATATAGCTTTGTATATCTGGCTTGCGTTTTGGACTTTATGTATGATTATTGTGGGGGCATGGGTATGGCATAATTTATTGGAAGAGAAAAAAACGGAACAAAGATTGAAGAATCGGGAACTTCCAGATTATGTAGTAAAGTACCAAGGATATGTAGATTTTGTAGAGAATGCATTGCAACAGGAAGAATATCAAGAAGTGCATTTATTAGATGAGTGGGTTAAGGTATTTGACAAATATCTTGATATGACTGCTCGTCTGCGAGTAAAGGCAGAACAGGATTTTACAGATTTTGACGTAATAGCTTGTTTGATGTATGCTGTTACATATGTGAGTAATAAAGATGGTAGTATTATCAATGTACCATTTGCATTTCATTGTGCTAAAGCATTTCTTCGTATTCCGAATGTCTATCAATGTAAAAGAATCGAAGGCTATGAACTTGTTCTCAAACCAATTGAAAGCCTGAAAGAGGTATCTTTTGAAACGATAGATACTTCTGCCCTTCTGGAAATACAAGAACTGGTAAGTGTTTATCTCTCACAAACAAAGTATTACTCTCAAGCTTTAGAGCTTGCTGACTTTTTACACATCTTCTATTTGCGGTGTGATAAGTGAGTAATGTTAAGACAGCCAAAGGAATTTTCCTGAGGCTGTTTTAACATATGTAAGTAATTTCCTAGAATATAGAAAATCTTAATAATTTTATAACTTGTTTCTTAAGATTTTCGTGGTAGAATAAACAATATCAAAAAGAGAAAAGGAGGATAAAATGGGAGAGTTAGTATTAAAATGCCAAGACTTACACAAAAAGTTTGGTAAAAAAGAAATTTTAAAAGGAGTATCCCTAGAACTATATCAAGGTGACATCTTAGGTTTTATTGGACCAAATGGAGCAGGAAAAACAACTACTATTAAATTAATTTTAGGTTTGCAATCTATCACAAGTGGAGTAGTTAGCATTAATGGTTATGACATTGAAAAACAATTTACCAAAGCTATTGAAAAAGTAGGAGCCATTATTGAAAATCCAGATTTATATATGTACTTAACTGGATTTGAAAACTTAAAATTAGTAGCCAATATGTATCCAGAAGTAGATAGAACAAGAATCATGGAAGTTGTGAAATTGGTTAGATTAGATAATCGAATTAATGATAAGGTATCTAAATATTCTTTAGGAATGAGACAAAGATTAGGAGTAGCACAAGCTATTTTACACAAACCAAAGCTTCTTATCTTAGATGAACCAACAAATGGACTAGATCCAGAAGGTATTAAAGAGATGAGAGATTTACTTCGTGAATTAGCACAAAAAGAAAATATGGCAATCTTCATTTCTAGTCATAACTTAGCTGAAATTGAAACACTTTGCAATAAAGTGTGTATTATTCAAAATGGTAATGTTATTGAAACAACAGATATGCAAAAAGTAAAAGAAACTGCACAAATTCATTATCATTTTATAGTAGATAATGCAGAAAAATTAAAGAATATATTAAATTATCCTACAGAAATTAAGCAAAAAACAGAGGCAATTGTGGATATTAAAAAAGAGCAGGTTCCAGAAGCGGTAAAAGAATTAGTAAAAAATGAAGTGAAAATTTATGGTATTTATGAAGAGCAGATGTCATTAGAAGATGCCTTCTTAAAAAAGACAGGAGGTAATACAATTGATTAATTTAATTAGAAATGAGCTAACCAAAATTAGCAAAAAGAAAAGCATTTACATTACTTTATTAATTACATTAGCATTTATTATAGTAGCTAATTTTATCTATCAAATGTCAAATGATGGTTATTCTTATGATGTTAGTCAAGAAATTAAATTTTATGAAGAACAATTAAAAGGAATTGATTTAAAAACAACACCTGATAAAGAAATGTATTTAAGTTATGAAACCCAACTAAGAATGAATAAATTAATTCAAAAATATGGAGATTCGGGAACGTGGCAAGCGAAGATTATTAATGAACAAGGCTATGAATTAATAGACCAATTGGTGCATTGCGAATATATGGGAGCTAGTCAAGCAGAACTAAAGCAAGTAAAAGCGAAATATGAAGATTTTGTAGCCAAACTAGGCTTGGGTGATTGGAAATATTTTACGAAAGAAAAGTTAAAAAATGTAGAAGCAAGTTTAGAAGAACAAACAAAATTAAAACAAACAGTAACTAGTCAAGAACAAATAAAAGAATTAGAATATCAGATTGCAGAATTAGAAGATACAAAACAAGTTATTAATTGGAGATTAGAAAAGGATATTTGTTATGGATATGATTACTATAACCAATGCCTATCTATGTATCAAATGAGCAAAAGCGACATTAGAAGTTATGAAAATTCTAATCAGCCACAACTAAGTGAAAAAGAACAATACGAAAATAAACAAAGTTATTATAAAAACTTAGAGCGAGCAGCAATTTGCCAATATGATATTGAACATGGTACGAAAATAGGAGACAGTTCAACAGCAAAATCGATATTATTAAACATATTTTCAGAATGTGAAATATTTATTATCATTATGGCTGTTATGATTGCAGGAACCATTGTCAGTGAGGAATTTAACAAAGGAACTGTCAAACTTTTATTGATTAAGCCATATAAAAGAAGGACTATTTTAACTGCAAAATTTATTACCTGTATCATTATGCTTATGATAGTTATTCTATCAGTGATGTTAATGCAATTTGTAGTAGGAGGAGTGATACAAGGATTTGATAGCTTTGGGGAGCCAGCCATTGTATATGACCATACGACTAACCAATTACAAGAAATGGGTATTATCAAATATTTGGCTATGCAAACCTTAGGAAAATTACCAATTTATGTGTTACTTGTAACTTTGGCATTTTCACTAAGTACGATATTTACCAATTCAGCTTTAGCAATAGCAATTACATTATTAGGCTCGATGGGCTCATCTTTAGTAAATGCTTTTGCGCAAGCATTTAACCTTTGGTGGATTAAATTTTTTGTAACACCAAATTGGGATTTAACACAGTACTTCTTTGGAGGCTTACCAGAGTTTCAAGGTTTAACCATAGGATTTTCTATAGCAATTATTATCATTTATATGGTTGCTATGTTAGTACCAACTTATATTACTTTCCAAAAGAAAAATATTAAGAATATATAGTCTAAAAAGCAGGAGTAAAAATGCTCTTGCTTTTCCAGTTTTACTTGTGGTAAGATAAAAAAGGAGGTAAAAAATGGATTTAAAAGAACAAATTGAAGGCTTTGAGCCATATAATGAGCAAGAAAGAGCAGATAAAGAAATCATGCTTAGTTTAATAGATACTTATAAAGATGTTTTAACAAGGGAAAATAAAGTTTGCCATTTTACAGCTTCTAATTGGATTGTTAATAAAGAGAGAACGAAAGTATTAATGGCATATCACAATATTTATCAAAATTGGGCATGGACAGGAGGACATTGTGATGGGGATAGTGATTTATTAAGAGTAGCTTTGAAAGAAGCACAAGAGGAAACTGGAATAGAAAATTTTAAAGTATTAAGTAATGGAATTTATTCCTTACAAATAGTTTCTGTAGATAGTCATATTAAAAGGGGAAAATATGTGCCAACTCATCTACATTTAGATGCCTGCTTTTTATTAGAAGCAGATGAAAATGAAGAAGTAAGAGCTAAATTAGATGAAAATAGTGGTGTTAAGTGGGTGGATATAGGGCAATCAGTAGAAATTACAAATGAAAAACAAATGAAACCACTTTATCAAAAGTTTAATGAGAAGTTAACTAAAATATAGAAAGAAAAGGTATAAAATATGGAAGAAATCATATTAGATGACTTATTTAAAATTTATCTAAGTAGTATAGATAGTTATAACTCAAAGATTTTGCAAACCATCAATGAGAAATATACCATTATTGATAAATCAATGCTTGCAGTTTATTTGTATGTTAAAATCCTAGAAGATAGAAACGAAAAAGACCCAATAGCTACAGATACTTTAACAAATTATTTATTAAAACAGATTATCTATAGCGAGACAGGGAATTTAGCTTTAGAGATTACAGATAAATCACAACTTGATTTTTATCATAAAGTAATAGATGAATTGATTATAGAGAAATTTGAATTTAAGAATAGAATATTGGCAAAGTTAAAATATAATTATCAAATCCTAGATAATAATCCATATAAAGAGTTATTACTATTCTGCGAAAAAGTATCCGAGTTAGCCATTTTAGAGAAGATGGTTAGAAGAGGAAATAGCGAGGCGCAAAGTTATTTAATAGAGCAAACTCAAAAGGTATTAGAAATAAAAATAGAAGAAAGTGATTTGTTTTATCAAGAAAAAAGGCAAATTCTTCAAAGCATACAAACAAAAGAATTGGATAATACTACATATGGAAAATTACTTCAAATAGGGCTTGACTTAAGAGATGTCTATCGCTATTCTAGCTTAACTACTGTTTTACCAGAAAACGTGTTAATGCATCAATATACCATTGCAGTAACTTCTATTATATTTTCACAATATTTAAATCAAGAACTAGGTGAAACAATAGATATCTATAAAGTAGTTCTTAAATCACTTTTTCATGATTTTGGAGAGTATAAAGGGAATGAAATTATAACACAGGTAAAAAACTATAATGAAGATACTAAGAAGATGTTTTATGCAATGGGGAAAGCTGATGAAGAGGAACTGAAGGAACAAATTGGAGATAATCTATTTGAAATAATTTCTTGTGCAGATGATGAACAAGAAGGATATATTTTAGAAGTTTTAGATAAAATGTTAGGTATTATGAAATTGTGTATAGAAGTAGAATATATGGGAAATCAAACTTATTTAAAAGCTATTTGCAGTGTTTTTCAGTCACGCTTTAAGAGATTTAAAAAAGTAGAAAAGATTGATAGTTTAAAGAATAAGGAATTTTATTTGGATTTAGTAAGATATTGCTATATTTATGTAAAAGAACATTTATTAGAATATAATCCAACATTATTGCTTCAATACTTTACAAAGCAAGAACAAGAGGAAATGAGAAGAGAAATAGCAGAAATTAAGGAAGACAAGACAAAGTTTTTGATATGATATAATTTTCGGAGGACTTAGTATCACCCTCCGAGTTATAGTTTCCTTTTAAACTTTGATATGATATAATGCTGAAATGTTAGTTGTATCATAAGCAGGGGTTATAGTTCCCTTTTAAATTTTGATATGATATAATAGGTGCAGCTGTAACCGATAGAACAAAAGACTTTCAGCTATATTGTTGTAGAAAAAAAGAATGATTTTTTAACAAAATTAAATCATTCTTTTCTTTTTTTGACACCTTTTTACAAGAAACGACATAGAATATCATAACAAAGAATGCTAGCCGAGAGGATGTTATGATATGAATAGAATAAAAAAAGGAGATATTGTAGGAAGAATTTCCTATGGAAAAGACATTGCATTTGTAGTAGAACGAATTATCAAAACACATGATAGTAAATTTGCAATATTAAAAGGTTTAACTGTTAGAGTACAAGCTGATAGCGACTTAGATGATTTAGAGCTAATGGAACCGATGCAAATAGCAGAACATGTCAAAATGTTAGAAGAAAATGTGGCTAAAAGAATACAAGGACATGTACAAGAAAGAGAAAATAAAGCACGACAGCTTTTTAGAGAAAAAGCAATTGTTTATACAGGAAAGATATTACACCTTGATGGTGATAAAAAGTATAGTGAAAAATCAAACCGATACTATAAAAAGATAGGCTTAAATGCCATTGTAAAAAATATTCCAGAAAGAAAGCAGCCATTTTATGTGGCAAATTTACTTCAAAAGTATCAGCCAGATATCCTAGTGGTAACTGGCCATGACCGGAATGATTAGAAAAGGAAGTAATTTCAATGATTTATATAATTATCGAAATTCAAAACATTTTATTAGAACTGTAAAAGAAGCTAGAAAGTTTGAAATGAAAAAAGATTTAGTTATTTTTGCTGGGGCATGTCAAAGCTATTATGAAGGTTTAATGTTAGCAGGTGCCAATTTTGCTTCTTCACCTGCTAGAATTTTAATTGATTTTATTGACCCATTAATTGTAGCTGAAAAAATTGCAACAACAAGTGAAGAAAAATTTGTTACTATTAAAGATATTGAGGATGAATTAAGAGGAGGACAAAGAGGCATAAGCGGTACGGGAGCAAAGGGTAGAAAGAAAATCTTATGGATATAAAAGGAAATATTACATTCTTGTAATATAAATGTAATACAAACGTAATAAAGCGAAAAAGTTCGGCGTAACCATTGGGAACAAAGAGAAACAAGAAATCGACACGAACAAACAGCTTTTGACAAGAAATATGCTGAATGATATAATTTGCCTATCTTAAATAGGTAGGTGATAACATGATTTGCCCAAATGATATTACTAATTTAAAAACAGACATTAATGAAATGGTAGGACAAAAGATAATTGTCAAAGGTTCTCTTGGAAGATGCAAAACCTTTGAAAAAGAAGCTACAATAGAAAAAACATATCCTAATATTTTTGTTATTAAGTATGAAGAAGAAGATAGAAATGTTACCTACAGTTATACAGACATTTTAACTCGAACAGTAGAAGTAGATGTTTTTGATGGAAATGGATATAGTCCATTAATTCCACCAGTAACAGATGTCAAGAAACCAAAGAAAATTTTATAAGAGCAAAAGAATTTTGGAGTAACAAAGGAAAAACTTTACAAAAGAAAAAAGACATACAAAGAAACAAAAGCAAACAGTTACAAAAGAATTCTTAGGCTACAAAAGAAAATAATTTCATAGTATAAATGAGAACTAACAAATTTTAGAATTTGTTAGTTCTTTTTTTTATCCCTTGTCAATATATATGAATAAAACATTATCTAAAAGGAGGGAAAGAAAGCATGGCAATAGAAACGGCAAAAGACAGCCTAGTATTAAATCAAATTATTGACCAAAAAACAGATACCATTTTAATTGAAGAGGACTGCATTGTTCCAGACAGTAAGCCAGACATTCTAAATGTCATAAGTAACAGTGGAATTATTTGTATTTATAAAAAAGAAATATTAGATGGGAAAATTCGATTAGATGGTTGTATCAATACGTACATTATGTACTTAGCTGATACACAAGACGAAAATGCAGTAAGGGGGTTAAACACCAATTTAGACTTTACACAAATGATAGATATCGAAAAGGCAACTAGTAGTATGTCTTTAGACGCTAATTTAGTATTAAAAGGTTTAGACTGCAAAGTATTAAATGGTAGGAAGATTCATATGAAAGCAATGATAGAAGTAGAGGCAAAGGTTTCTTCTAATGAAACAGTCGAATATGTAAAAGAAATTCAGAACTTAAAAGATGTACAACTATTAAATCAAGACTTTCAAATTAATTCTTTAATAGGAACAGGAAGCACAAAGCTATATGCCAAAGATACTTTTACGATTGATCAAATTGATAACTTAGTAGAAGTGATGAAAACAGATTTAAAGATTGTCAACAAGGATACAAAGATTAGCTATAACAAAGTACTAATTAAAGCTGATTTAGAAACTAAAATTTTATACTTAACAGAAGACAACAGAATTAATATTACAGAAGGCAAAATTCCAATTATGGGATTTATCGATTTACCAAACATTAGTGAAGAGCATACCTGTGATGTTAAATATGAAATCAAAAACTTAATTGTTAAGCCGAACAATGTAGAAGAGCATTCAGTCTATGTAGAAGCAGAAATTGAAGTGTATTGTGAAGCATATGAAAACAAAGAACTTAAAATGATACAAGACCTATACAGCCCAACAACTGCTTTAAATTTCTCACAAAAAAGAATACGAGTGATTGGACAAAAGGAAAGTAGACAACAAGTATGTAGTATACGTGAAAAAGAGATGCTTCCTGAAATAGGACCACGCAAAATTTATGATGTAGAAGTATATCCAATGATTAATAAGCAAAATACATTAAATGGTCGCATTTTATATGAAGGAGAAGTGGAACTAAATTTCATCTATAGTGCGGGACAAAGCAATGGGATAGAAACAAAGCAAATCAGCATACCATTTAATTTCTCTATGGACTTTGATGGTATGAAACCAGAAATGAGTGTAGACACCATTGTAGAAATTAGCTTACAAGATTTTGTGATTATGCCTGATGAAAGTATTGATATCAAAGTAGATTTAACTTTCACTGCAATTAGTAGTAAAAATAGTAGTATTTCTATTATTGAAGAAATACAAGAGGCAGAAGAAATTAGAAATAGATGTCAGTATAGTATGGTAATCTATTTTACCAAACCAGGGGATAGTTTATGGAAAATTGCTAAAAGGTTTGGAAGTACAGTAGAAGATATTGCGAGAGTAAATGGAATAGAAGATGTAGATAACATACCAGTAGGTAAGCAGTTATTTATTCCTAGATATCATGGATGAAAAAATCTTTAGTAGAAATAAGATAAGAATACCCAGAGTTTTACCAAAGAAAAATTCTCTGAAAGGAAAAGAAAAAAGAAGATTCATAAAAATTCTCTGTATCATCTTAATTGGCTTTACTTTTGCCTATTTTGTTATCCAATCTATTAAGCCGATTATGGAGCAACAATGCAAAAATATGGCAAAATCAATTGCTACTAAAATATCGAATAACGAAGCTACTGAGGTAATGAAAAAATATACCTATGATGATTTGTTAATTATCAATAAAGATGAAAATGGAAATATCAAGATGGTAGGAACTAATGTGATTACAGTCAATGAAATCATTTCAGATATTCCAGTACACGTGCAAGAAGCATTAGAAAAAAGTGAGAATAACAGCTTTAGTATTAGACTAGGAAGTTTTCTAGGAAGCAATTTATTTGCAGGAAGAGGACCAAATGTAAATATCAAAATGGAAGTAACAGGAAGCTTAGATACTGAACTGAAATCAGAGTTTGTGGCAGCAGGAATTAATCAAACATTACACAAAATCTATTTAGAAATCAAATGTAATGTTATTATCTTAACACCTTTTGAAACTATGGAAGAACAAATTGTCAATCAGGTATTGTTAGCAGAGGGACTAATTGTAGGGGAAGTTCCTAATAGTTACTATAACTTAGAAGGGATGAAAACAGATAATGCAATTGATATTATTGAATAAATGTGGTATAATATGAAGTGACAAAATTTTAGGAGGTCATAACATGTTTGAGCTTGACATCAGTGTACTGGAAGCAGAGGCCTCGGAAGAGGCACGTAGACTGTATGAACGGGAATTTCACTATCATAATCCATATACTAGGGTGATTGAGACAGGAGGAATTCCAACTTCTCAAGTGGAAGAGTTTTGCCAAATGGTGGAAGAAGAACTTTTGAGGAAGGGCGAAAAAATTCACCGAGAGGGAAAGTATTTCAAGATTGAGCGGTACCAAGCAAAATGACAAAGAGGAGGATATCCTGAAATAGGATTCTCCAAAAAAAAGAGGGAAGGAAACCTTCAACACAAAATTCCAGTGAGTTTTCACTGGAATTTTGTGTTGAAATGATAGATTGACATAAGACGAAAAAATTTATATATTGACATTCTTTTAAATATTGTGTTATAAATAAAGTACAAATCAAAATATTACTATAGTGCATTACAATAAGAGAATATGTATAGAAATAGTAGAGGTGTAAATACGAAAGAAAAGGGAGGAAATAAAAAATGCAAAGAAAAGGCGCAGTACTTAAAACCGCTGAAGCTGTAGAGAGAGAGAGAGAGAGAGAGAGAGAGAGAGAGCTATAGTTTAAGCCACCAAAATAAGAGGAATACAGCTGGTATTACTCTCGTCGCACTGGTTGTAACAATAGTGGTTTTACTTATCTTAGCAGGAATCACACTAACATATGTGTTGGGGGATAATAGTATATTTAAACAAGCATCAGAAGCAAAATTAAAAACAGACATTGCCAAATGGCAAGAAAGATTAGAAGTAGCCAAAGGTCCAGTTTTTATACAAGGCTTAGGAACTTTTGACTCAGGAAAATATTTTGATTCTATACAAGAACAGGGCATTATTGAAGATAAGGATATAGATGTAATCAAGAATGGAGATGGAACTTATGATGTTACCACAAAACCAGGATATGTATTTTTAGTAACGCTAATGCCAACATCAGAAAAGCCAACAGATGCAGAAATAGAATATATAGGGCAAGCAGGAAAGCTCCCACCAAGAATTACAGAACTAAGAGTAATTGAGGAAGGTAAAGATAAATATAATATTGAAGTAATAGTTAGAGGATTTGTGCAAGGGGAAGAGAATGGAATAATTACAGGAGATTATAAATCAGAAAGTGAAGCGACGAATGCTCTTATATTAACATTAATAGAAAGTACAGAAAATACACAAACATTTAGAGCAAGCATTACAGAAATGATAAAAGGTACAACATATACAATACGAATAATAGCGCAAAATGCAAAAGGAAAAGATGAAAAAACAGTGGATATAACGCCAGGTGTGTTGGCAGAAGAAATATTAATAAATAAGAATAGAATTATAATAGGAATAAAAGATGCTTCTCCGAGAACACTAACAGCAACGATAATGCCAGAAAATACAACAAATAAGAAAGTAAAATGGACAAGTAGTAATACAAATGTTGCCACGGTGGAAAATGGAGTAGTAACACCCAAAACGCTAGGTACAACTAATATTACAGTGACAACAACAGATGGAAGCAATAGGACTGCGACATGTATAGTAAAAATAAATCAAACAGAAATTATTAGAGATCAAAATGGAAATAAAATAACAGTTCCAGGTGGATTTGAAATAGTAGAAAATGGAACAGAGGATGTAGCATATGAGTATTCAGAGGACCATTCACCAACTGTACAAGACGGAGTTGTAATTCGTGATGAGGACAATAATCAATTTGTATGGATACCAGTTAGCAATGTGGATAATTTAGGAGAGAATAAAATTAAAGGAAAAAATACAGAAACTGAAATTACATTAGGAAGATATTCTTTTAACACAACGAATGGAGAGGAAAAAATAGAGCAGAAAGGGTGCGAATACAATTCGATAGTTGATATTGAATGTCAGCCATATGGAAAGTTTCGTGAATTGTATGAATTTAGAGAAGGAACTTATAATAATAATAGGGAGGTTTCAAATGCAACAGCTAGAGATTTAGGTGGTTTTGTAAATAGTGTGAAAGAAAATGGAGGGTTCTACATAGCAAGGTATGAAGCAAGTCTGGCTAGTGGGTCAGAATATGGTATTGGTAATGATGAAAAATACTATAAGCCTGCATCAAAGAAAGGAAAAATTTGGACAGGAACAATTCAACCATTTATTTCAAAAGCATGTAGAAACATGTATTATGAATCCAGTTATGTAATAAGTGATTTAACTAACAGCTATGCGTGGGATACAACTATCGTTTATATACAAACAATGGGATTTAATAATTATGCTAATTATAATTCTTCAAAAATAGGAAATACTGGAGAAAATGGAGATGAAAAATGTCATATTTATGATATGGCAGGGAATGCTACTGAATGGACCACTGAGTATTGTACAACAGATAACAGCGTATACTTATATCCATTTGTTAATCGTGGTGGAAGTGCAAAAAACATTGCAAATCAAAGTTATAGTTTTACTGCCTCAAGAACATATGGAAGATATGTAAGTGGTGCTGATAGTGGAGCAATAGCCAAAGGGTCATTCAGACCAATATTGTATATTAAATAACAAAAAAATAGCATATAATTCATGTAGAAATAGGCACTGTCCAAGTTGTCAAATAGGAAAGAGACTAAAATGGATAGAAGCAAGAAAAGAAGAAGTGTTAAAAATAAAGTATTATCATATTGTATTTACAATACCAAGTGAAGTATATAGTATAGCAATGCAAAATCCAGTAAAGATGTATAAGATATTGTTTAAAGCATCATCAGAGACATTACAAGAACTAGCAAGGGATAAAAAGTATTTAGGCGGAGATGTAATAATAACAGCTACTACAAAGGATGGAACGAAGTTATCAACAGAGTGTAAAATTACAACAGAATTATTTTCAGAAATAAAAACAAGTAAAACACCGTATACAGATAGTGAAGGAAATTTTCAAAAGATACTCGTAGGAAATGCAAATGTAGCAACTAAAAGTTTAGGTACTTTTATAGTTAATTCTAAAAGTAATGGTGGATATTATTTAGCAAGATATGAGGCAAGTCAAGAAAAAAAGTGACACTCCAAAATTTAAGTATGATGAAGTTCCTTGGCAAAATATTGCTCAATCAGGAGCTGCACAATTTTCATAAAGAATGTATACAGGCAAGAATAATGTATGGAGTGACTTAGCAAATAGTTATGCATGGGACACGGCAATAGTATGTATTCAAATGTGTTCAGAGAAATCAAATTATATAAATACAGGAGCTATTTCTAGTCATTCAAAAACGGGTAGATTAGGTGATAAAGTATGTAATATTCATGATATGGTTTCAAATTGCTATGAATGGTCTACAGAATATTCTACACGAGTATTAAGTAGCGGAAGTAGGTGGACTTTAGTGCATTGATCCCTTCTTTTCGAGAAATTTTATATTTTATAGTATAGAGAATGAATTGAAATAATAAAGAAAGTGAAAAAAATGTCAAAAATTTGTTTGACATTTTTTTGTTTGTGTGTTATTATTATATAGGATGAAAAAATTAAGTGATATTAAGGAGAGATGAAACATGCCAAGAAAAACAAAAGATCCAATGGCAATTAATAAAAGAGAAAAAGCAATTTTAAAATTTATTGAAAAAGAAATGAAAGAAAATGGATATGCTCCATCAGTAAGAGAAATTGGAAAAGCAGTAGGACTAAAATCAACTGCAACAGTACATAATTATTTAGCACAATTAGCAGAAAAAGGATATATTAAGAAAGAAGAACAAAAAGGAAGAACTCTAAGACTACTAAAAGGTGGTAATGGGGAAGATATGACAAAGAAACATGAAGATAAAAACTATTATACAGGAAAAGAAATGGTGGAAGTTCCTGTTATTGGAAAAATTACAGCAGGAGAGCCAATTTTAGCAGTAGAAAATATTACAGATACTTTCCCAATTCCAGTAGACTTTGTTGGAAATAGCGAAAGTTTTATGCTAACAGTACGTGGAGAAAGTATGATTGAAGCTGGTATTTTAAACGGAGACTACATTTTAGTAAAAAAACAAAATACAGCGAATGATGGACAAATCGTAGTTGCATTGATTGATGATTCAGCAACTGTAAAAACATTTTATAAAGAAAAAGACCATATTAGACTACAACCTGAAAACAGTACAATGGATCCAATCATTGTTCCAAACTGTGAGATTTTAGGAATTGTAGCTGGTGTATTTAGAAAATTATAATAAGAGAATTTGGGAGGCGAAAATTTTATGAACTATTTAGACATCTGGCTTTTTGATAGTCGTCCTAGGATAAGAGTATTTTTTTGTTATTTACTCATCTTTGTATTTTTCTTTATCTTTTCGGATATTATGATATATAACTATACAAAAGCCATGTACCAACCAATGACGAGTTATGAAGTAAATGTTACCTCTCCAGAAGTTACTGTGCAAACAGCAGAAGCATCAAATGTAAATGGTAATGTGAAGGGAACCATCAAAAATACAACAGAAGAAGTGATTGATAGACAATATTTAAAATTTGATTTTTATACACCAAGAGATATTAATGTAGGAACAAAGTATATTGCAGTAAATAACTTATATCCTGAGGAACAAAAAAATTATGAATTAGGATTTCGTTATGACAATGTTAGTTATGTAAAAGTAAGTATGGTAGATGAAGAAGAAGCAGAGAATGCTACTGCTGAAGAATTGAGAATAGACCCTACTTATGGACCATCAGGTTTGATGAGTGCAGTTATTTTAGGATATTTCTTTTTATAAAGATGTATAGAACCATGTAAAAATGGCTAAAATAGAGTATAGTAAGATACTCTATTTTTTTGGCGGAAGATATTGCTATTTTACATGAACTGTAATATAATCGTAACGAAATTGTAAAGAAAGTGTAATGATAACTCTGAAAGGAAAGATGTCAATGTTTAAGTGTGGACAAGATATTGGGATAGACCTAGGAACAGCTAGTGTTATTGCTTATACAAAAGGAAAAGGGATTGTTTTAAGAGAACCTTCTGTGGTAGCAGTAGATAATAATACAGGGGATGTTTTGGCAGTAGGAAAAGAAGCAAGAAGAATGCTTGGTAGAACACCAGGAAATATAGTAGCAACAAGACCATTAAGAGATGGTGTTATTTCTAATTATACGGTAACTGAAAAGATGCTAAAGTATTTTATTAATCGTGTTTGTGGGAAGTTTATTTTTGCACCAAGGATTATGATATGTATTCCATCACAAGTAACAGAAGTAGAGAAAAAAGCTGTTATTGATGCTGCATCACATGCGGGTGCGAGAAGGGTATATTTAATAGAAGAACCAATTGCAGCAGCGATTGGAGCAGGACTGGATATTTCAAAACCTTGTGGAAATATGGTGGTTGATATTGGAGGAGGAACTACTGATATTGCTGTTATTTCTTTAGGTGGTTCAGTAGTCAACACTTCATTAAAAGTCGCAGGAGATAAATTTGATGAGGCAATTGTAAAATATATTAAGAAGAAATATAATATTATTATTGGAGAAAGAACAGCAGAAGATTTAAAAATTAACATTGGATGTGTATATCCAAAAATTCAAGATATGGAAATGGAACTTCGTGGAAGAGATTTAACAACAGGACTGCCAAGAACTATTTCAGTTCGCTCTAGTGAAATGTTTGAAGCTTTAATTAAACCTGCTATGCAAGTAGTAGATGCTGTACACAGTGTTTTAGAAAAAACACCACCAGAACTTGCGGCAGATATTAGTGATAGAGGAATTTATATGACAGGTGGGGGATGTTTAGTAGATGGACTAGATAAACTCTTACAAGAGAAAACAGGAATTAATGTAATGATAGCACAAGATGCAGTTTCCTGTGTAGCATTAGGAACAGGAAAAGCACTAGATAATTTAGATGTATTAGACAGTAAAAAAAGAAAATAGAAAAACAATTATGGATTAGACGAAAAAAGAAAATAGGAGAAACATATGAATAAAACAAAGAGAAAGATATTTGAAACATCCATGAAACTATTTGCAGAAAAAGGATATGATGCAACAAGCATTGAAGAGATTACAGCAACAGTTGGAGTAGCAAAAGGAACTCTATATTATCATTTTTCAAGTAAAGAAGAGATATTCAATTTTTTAATAGAAGAAGGAGTAAAACTTCTTAAAAATAGTATTGCTATCAAAACAGAAAACTTAGAAAATTCTTTGGATAAGATAAGGGCTATTGTGCTAATACAAATTAAAGTATTGGTCAAATATGAAAGCTTTATGACCATTATTTTAAGCCAAATATGGGGAACTGACCCACGTTCTCAAATGTGCAGGAGTTATGTATTTGACTATATTCAAATGATAGAGGAAATTATCAAAGAGGGGATTCAAAAAGGCGAAATTGTAGAAGGAGATCCTAATATAATGGCTTCAGGAATTTTTGGATTTACTTGTTCTAGCTTAATCTATAAATTACGTCATCAAGAAGATGTTGATATGACAGTTTTAGATAAAGAGATTGAAAAGATTTTTATAAAAAAATTGAGAAAATAAACCTGTCACCGTTAAAAAATAAAAAAGGAGTAGTAAGAAGATGAGAGGACTAAGAGATTTTAAAGTACCAGATTTTAAATTCCCAAAACTAAAAATGAAGGATATTCCTGAAATTGATGAAGTAAAAGTAGACTATGAAGCACTTCAAAAAGCACAAGAAAATCAAAAAAAGAGAGAAACTAAAAATTATGATGCAACATCTTATGCTACTATTCAAGAAGTATTTTACAAATCTATTAAAACTTATGGAAGCAAGGAATTCATTTTAGAAAAATTTGATCCAAAAGGAAAATATACAGAAATTAGTTATGAACAATTTGGAAAAGATGTTATTGGCTTTGGGACAGCATTAACTAGAAAGTTATCATTAGAAGGTATGCCAAGAGTATTAATTATTAGCGAAACTACTTATGAATGGTATGTTTCTTACATGACAATGTTATGTGGTAAAGGAATTGCAATTCCAACAGATAAGGAACTACCAGACAATGAGCTAGAAAATGTAGTAAAAAGGTCTAAAGCAGATGTTATTATTTATTCTGAAAAAAAGGCAGAAGCGATTAAAAAAATTATGGAAAAAGTTCCAGAAGTTAAATACTTTGTGAAAATGTATTCAGAGGAAGGCATCAATGGTAAAAATGTAGGAATGAAGTATTTAATAGAAGAAGGAAGAGCATTAGTAGAGAGTGGAGACGATTTTTATTCTAAAATAGAAATTATACCAGATGAATTTAAAGTATTACTATTTACATCAGGAACTACCTCTAATGCAAAAGGCGTAATGTTATCTAGCCGTAACTTGGCGGAAAATATTAATGCTGTTTCAGCCTATGTAAAATTAGGACCAACAGATAGACTTTTTTCAGTACTTCCTTTACACCATACATATGAATCATCCATTGGTTTTTTAGTTCCAATGGCAAATGGATGCTCTGTTGCAGTTTGCCAAGGATTAAAACATATCGTACCAAACCTTAAGGAAACTAATCCAACAGCATTACTTGCTGTACCACTTTTAGTTGAAAACTTATATCGTAAGATAAATGCGAATATTAAGAAGAGCAAAAAAGATGGATTAGTCAATTCCATGATACATGTAACTAATGCTTTAAAGGTAGTAGGAGTTGACGTGAAACGTAAAGTATTTGGTGAAATTCACGAAAATTTAGGTGGAAAGTTAAGAATTATTGTATCTGCTGCTGCACCAATTGATGCAAAAATTGGAAAATGGGTAGAAGATATTGGAATTGTATTTTTACAAGGATATGGATTAACAGAAACAGCTCCTATATCAGCATTAACACCAGAGTTTCAACCAAAGGTAGGATCAGCAGGAAAAGCAGTTTTTCAAGCAGAACTTAAAATTGATAATCCAAATCAAAATGGAGAAGGAGAAGTATTAATTAAAACACCTACTTTGATGCTTGGTTATTATGAAGATGAGGAAGCAACAAAAGAAGCTATTGAAGTAAAAGAAGGGCAAAGATGGTTCCACTCAGGTGATGTTGGATACTTAGACCAAGATGGATTTTTATACATTACAGGAAGAAGTAAGAATGTTATTGTGACGCAAAATGGTAAAAATATTTATCCAGAAGAAATTGAACTTTTATTAGGTCAAATTGCAGAAATCAAAGAATGTATGGTATATGGAAAGGAAGCACCAAAAGAAGATGCTAACAAGGAACTTATTATTTCCGTAAAAGTAATTCCAAATATGGAAGAAATCGAAGCACAATATGGTAAAGACATTTCAGAAGAAAAGATAAAAGATATTATCTGGGAGAAAATCAAAGAAGTAAACAAACAGTTAACATCTTATAAAGCAATTAAGAATTTAGAGATAAAACATGATGAGTTTGAAAAGACAACTACTATGAAAATCAAGAGATATGCGGAGTTGAAGAAAGAGCAGCAATAATGAATAAGGCATTGCTAAAATCTTAAGTAAAAAAAGTGACAAAAAAATGCAAAATGCCCTTGACTTCGTAAAAATGTTGTAATAAAATTGTAACAGAAATGTAAAGATATTTTAAAGGAAATCCTATTGTAGTTTTCAAAATATCAGTGTATAATATCAACATAAGAGAAAATAACGTAGGACAAAGGAGGGAAAGTTTACAATGTCTAGATCTGGCATAGTAAACGTGAGAATGGTAATCACGGAAGAAAAAATATTATCAAATATTGACAAAGTAGAAAAATTAATTAATCCTAATAGTAAGAAACAAATCGTTCAATTAGAAGAAGATGCTTACTTTAAGGATTTGATAGAATCAGTTAAAACATACTTAATTGAATATCCAAAGAAAAAGAATTTTCCAAAGAGTGTATATAAAGCAGCTTACGGATTAGTAGAATTCGCAACAAATCAATTTGAAGAAAATACAAAAAGAATTGAAGAGCTAATTCGTCAAAGAGAAAAGAACATTTCTTTAGCAGGTTCATTAAGAGAAGCTTTAGACGCTGCTGAGAATAAAGAAGAGGATTGGAAGCAAACAGTTAAAAATATATCAAATGAATTCTCGGAAGATATTATTGATACATTAGGTTCAATTGGAAGAACTAGATCTGATAAATCTCAAAATTACCAAGATGCTGTAAAACTAATTAATGCAAGAATTGTTAACTTAGAATCTAATTTACATATTGAAATTGATATGGAAAGAATAGAAGACCGTTCAAAAGCTTTAAGTTATATTGGAATTGAAGTGGCTGATGCATTAAAACTAATTCCAACACCACAAGATATTGAAGAAGAAGTAATTTCTACAGCACCTGAACAAGTAGAGCAAGTAACCGTGGGAGCTGTACCTGAGCAACAAGCTTACTTAGATGAAACTAGAGTAGAAGTAAAACCTTCTTTATGGCAAAGAATTAAAAATAGCAAAGTTGTTAGAGCAATTAGTTATGCATTTAGAGTTAAAATTGTACTTCAAACTCCTGCACTTACAGAGGGAAGAGGAGAACAAAAACAAAATTAAGCTGATAAATGGATAAAAGCGGTTAGCAATATAAACTAACCGCTTTTACTTATGAAAAATGTTAAGGAAGTATTGACATTTTGAACAAAATGTTCTATACTAAAGACTGCATTTGATATGCGCCATTAGCTCAGTTGGTCAGAGCAACCGGCTCATAACCGGTGGGTCCAAGGTTCGAATCCTTGATGGCGCACCAAAGAAAAGCAAGTTATGAATTAGAGAGTTCGTAACTTGCTTTTTGCATAAAAAGATAAACTAGATGAGTATTTAAATAGAAAGGGGAGGGGGAATATGATAGTAAAAGGAGTAAAAAAAGAAGGTGGCAAAATAGAATTTTTTGATGACTTTTCATTGACATTAAATCCACCATTAGTTTATATGGATAACAGTGAAGAGAATGGGAAGATAATTATAGCAAAATCAAAAGGAAGTGTAAGAAATTACAAAGAAGGCTCTTTTAGTATACCAGAAGACACAAAAACAGAATGCACAATGGATATAAAAAGAGGTAATACGTTAACAGTAACAACTGAAGATCCTAAACTGGATTTTGATATAGAAGGAATGTTAAAAAAATCATCAAGAGAAGCTAAAAATATATCTATTAATTTAAATATAGGTGGAAGTAATAGATCTATTGGAAATGATGAAGGATTTAGGAGGATGTATAAAGTTGTAGTAGATAAAGACTATATTAAAGCAGGATATTATACAATGGGAATGCTAGGAAGGACTGTTTATACACTTACGATTGTTACAACACATGCAACATATTCAGGAATTGTAAAGTTTAACAGAGAACGTAAAGATGATCAAGCAGAAGAAAAATGGATTGATTCTATTATCGAAACAATTGAACCACTTAATGTGGATAAAAGAAGCCTAATTGAATTAGAAGAACTTGAAGATATATCATTTATAAATAAAAAAATTCATATTGATACATTAATAATAGATCAGACAAATGAATTAAATTACATAAAAGAAAATCTACCAAAAAATCTAGAGTTAATTGCTACATCAAAAAAAGCAAAGAGAAAATGTTTGAAGTATGCTGATGCGCCAATAGGAATTTGCATAAGAAAGGCACAAATAATAAATGAATTAAAATTATTATGGAAGCAAAAGGAAGAAAAAATAAGAAGTGAGTTAGTAAAGCAGTTTCAAGAAAATCTTCCAGATGAAAAAAGTAAAAGAAAGACAAAATTATTATCAATAAATAAAAATAGTGTAAAAATATATGCAAAAGTAGGACAATCGAAAGAAGATGAACCATTTTGGTGTTCTTATACTTTTATGCTAGTCCATAATGAGATGCTATACTCTGGAATGATTTATTTTAATTGTATAAAAAACTTGGAAAAAGAGTTTACTAAAACTGTAGAAGAAATTCTGAAACATATCTCTTTTGATGATCGTAAATATGAGGAACAAAGAAAAGAATGTAAGAAAAAATTAGTAGGAAGTTTATGCGCAAAAGACGGAAAGATAGATGCTATTAAGCTTGCCAATTTATATTCTAAAGATGTTATTTTCAATAATGAAGATGAAATAAAATATGATGGAACGAAGCATTATATAACAGGGTTCCAACTTAATGCAGCTTTAATTGATAAATATCCAGTTGTAAAAGAAAACATGAGACTTATCTCAGAAGATGTTGTAAAATTAAATGAGCATTTAGAGTCAAATAAAAATCTGATGGTTGCACAAAATGAATATCATCAAAATTTCCAAACAATTATGCATGGCGAGCCGATAACAGGAAGTACATATTTACTTTTATGTGCTTGGCATATGATTCATATAACGTCTTCTAGTAAGAATAAATATAAAGTTGTGCTTGATGAAAATCTTGTGTTTGGAATGCCAAATGGGTATTCTAGGATAACAGAATTTATAAAAACTTTACGTACATATAATGGACTAAACGATGAATTTGAAGTGACATATGTAGGAGCAAAGAATTTTGATGGCCCTTTAGGATTAATTGGCAATCCAGTCAAAGACTGTGATCAATTTAAATCAGTCAAAATTATGAAATCAGAAGATATTAATTTAAAAGAAAAAAGGAAAGAAAAAATAGATTACTTTAAAATAAAATTCGATACTAATATATTAAAATATATTCATCATGAAATTCCGCTTATTCAAAAAGAATTAAAAGAATATGGAAATATGGTAGAAAAAGAGAGAAAATCACTAGAAAAATGTAGTGATATTCAAGAATGCATTCAAGCTATACTTGATTTAAAGTGGGACAATTTAAGTTTAAATCCCTCTTTTGCCTATATAAATGGTGCAGGTTCATTTGAAATTTCAAGAATGTTGAAGCAACTAAAAGTAAAAGATGAGTTAAGAGAAGGCTTTGTTAAATATTCTTTGATATTTGATTATAATACTGAAACTAATATAAAAGATTTTGTAAATAATTTAGTTAATACATTAAAAAATCTTAACGAGGATAAAATCAAAGATGATTTTATTGAATTATTGTTTAGATATACAAAGAATGGTGTAGAGTTAAAACTTTCAAAAGAAACAGTGATATTTAATGACATTATATATGATTATGACAAAGAAGATAAGGCATTTCAGAGAAAAGATTTCTTTGATAAAAAGAATATAACAGAAGATAAGAAAAGTAGTGCAGTAGTGAAAAAAATAGAGATGAATTGCTCTTCTAATAAAAAAGTAATGGAATTAGAGTTAAAAAGGAAGCAATTAGCTGAAAAAATAAAAGAATTAGAAGAAAACTTAGATGAAGATATGAGACAATGGGAAAAAACAGTAAGAGAGAATGAACGAGAGGCAAAAATAAAAGCTGCAGAAGAGATTGAGAGCCTAATAGATGTAGAAGAACAAGAGATAAAAGACATTGAAAGCAAATATCAACAAGAACTAGCAACGTTACAAAATACGCAAATTGTGCAATCCAATATAACGATAAAACCAGTTGAATATATGGTTTTGATTTTTGGAGCATTAGATGTGGTATTAGGATTATGTGTAATGATACCTATTGTCTTGGTTATTGGTGCAATATGTTTAATAATGTTTGGTACACGAATCATCAGCTTGAAAAGTGAGCAGGATAGAAAATATCAATTAAAAAAAGCAGAAATAGAAAATAATTGCAGAAATTTAGAGAAAAAGTTTGAAAATCAGAAACAAGAAATAGAACAAAAATATAAAGAGCAAGAAGACGGAATTATGGATAAATGGAATAGAAAATATGAAAAACCACAGAGTCCTAAATTTATATTAAGAATGGAAAAGCGAAGATATGAACTTTTAGATGTAGAAAGAACCAAAGCACAGAAAGAGAATGATAACATAAGTGAGGAAATTCTAAGAATATTAGAAAAATACAATAAGCCAATGACAATTACGGAAATGCAAGCTGTGAGTAAAAAATTAGAGGAAGTATCTAATCAAAAATTATCTGCGCTTTTAACGAGATTATGTAATACTCAATTTGTGACAAAACAAAGAGATGAAAAAAAGTCATATTTTACTTTTAATAACCAATAATGTGATGAAAGAGAGAAAAAAGATGAAGTGTATTAATTGTGGTAAGAAGTCAAATGCTTTGTTGTGTGATAAATGCCATACAATTGAGATTTTAGACAAGATGTTTAGTGAGATATTAGGATATAAAGAAGAAATTTGCGAGAATAAATATTTAAAGGAATATGCATCACAATTTGAAAATCCATACCTAGTTAGGGATTGTATACCAGAGTTGCTAGAGGGATTTAATGATGAAGACACTGAGTTTTATTATTGTCATTTTTGCAAAGTAAGAAGAATAGATGAATATAGAGCGCAATTTGAAGAATTAGCTGAAAAGTATTTAACAGAACATGAAGAATTTGATGATAAAAAGCAACAGATTTTATATGATATTATTTCGTTCTATTTAAGAGATGAGTTTGTTAAGCCACAAAAATGGTGTGAAATAATTTATGAAAATAAGAATTTGAAAGTTGAATTGTATGATATTGCAGCAGAGTTTTTTGGAATGATTGCTGAATACAAGAAATCCGAAGAATTAGTAAAAAGAGCATTAGATTTAATCAAGAAAAAGAAGGATAAATATATATTTGCAAGTAAAGAGGGGATGGAAAGGTCTTTAGAGAAACAAAAAGATTTATTAGTGAGATATAAAAATCAAAAGCCATATTGGCCTAGTACAGAAGAGCGAAGAAGAGCATTAGCTCCTATTTATGATGCAAAAAAAATTGAACATCCTCCTATTGAAATTGGAGCAAAGGGTAAAGATAGATACGAAAGAGGAGCAGTTATTAGAGAATCTGAGTTTAAACCAATTGAAGAATTTTATGGAGAATTACCTAAAAAGTATGTTATATTTTGGTGTAATGATACTTCTAATATTCCAGCGATTAGATGCATCTATGAAATTGCAGCGATTAGAGTAGAAAGTGGAAAAATTGTAGAAAAATTTCAATCTTTTGTCAAGCCATGGGATGGAAAAGTAGCAAGAGAAAAAGCAGCTAAATTATCAGGTATGAGTATAGAGAAATTTTCAGATGATATTAAAGTAGAGAAAGTAATGAAAAAATTTATGAAATTTATTAGAGAAGATTTACTAGTTTCAACTAATGCATTAGGAAGTCAAGGAAAAATATTCATTAGAGCATTAAGATATAGTGGAATTAATGAAATTAAAAATAAATTTTGGGATATATTAGATTATGCAGCAGATACAGATACGAAATTTGATTTAGAAAATAATAACAGAGAATATTTGTTAGAACATTTTAAATTAAAAGAGGGTAAAGACGCTTTAGAAAAGGCTAGAGTAAGTTTGAAATTAATTGAAAAGTTAAAGGAGATGAATAGCTAAAGGTGGAACTAACGAAACAACAACAAAAGGCTGTTAATGAAATTAATCATAATTTACAAATTATTGCTTGTGCTGGTTCGGGAAAGACAGAAGTGATTACTAGAAGAATTGCAAATATATTATTAAACAAGCCAGAAGTTTTGCCGGAAAATTTAGTTGCTTTTACTTTTACAGAGAAAGCAGCACAAAATATGCAAGAAAGAATCAAAAAGGTATTAAATGAAAATGAAGAATTTAATAGCGATACTTTAGAAAATATGTATATAGGAACTATTCATGGGTTTTGTTACCAAATTTTAAAAGATTATTGTGAAGAATTTAAAGATTTTAAGATATTAGATACAGTTAAGAATTACCTATACATAAAGAGATATTATAATGAATGTGGAATGAAAGACTTAAACCTTGAATTTAATCGATTTAATATTAAGCTTTTTTTAGAGTGTATTGATAAATTGATTTATGATTATGATAACCATGAAGAGTGGGAGGAAGCAAACAAAAAAGCGCTAGAAAGTTATAAGAAGAGTCTTTACACAAAAAAATATTTCGATTTTTCTTTACTGATACATGAAGCATTAAAGCAACTTAAAGGAAATAAAAATATATTAAAAAATATAAAATATCTTATTGTAGATGAATATCAAGACGTTGATGATTTACAAGAAGAAGTTATACAGTGTTTTTATAATAAAGGAATAAATATTTGTGTTGTAGGAGACGATGATCAAACAATTTATCGATTTAGAGGAAGTAATGCAAATAATATGATACATTTTGCAGATAAATATGCAGATGTAGTCCAAATCAAATTAGAAGATAACTTTAGAAGTGAAAAGGCTGTTATAGACGTAGCAGATACAGTAATTAGTCAAAACCAGCATCGACTCGAGAAAAGTATGAAGGCAAACAGAAATAATCAGGAAAAAGTAATTGCGAGGAGATTCGAATCTGTTAGAGAACAGAATCAATACATAGCAAGTGAAATTCAGCAATTAAAGAAAAATGGAATAGCCTACAAAGATATTGCTATTTTGGTGAGAAAGGGGAAGTTTATTGCAGGAAATGAAAAGGTATCTGGAATAGCAGAAGTACTTAATCAATATGAAATTCCATATGAAGCAAATAGTGCAGAGTACTTTTTTCAAGGAAATTATTACTTGAAAATTATTAAGACATTAGAGATATTAACTAATTTCAATAAAAGCGATTTGTATGATTGCTGGAAGGATTGCATTAATCAAGAAAACTTTAATCAAGGTTTTAGGTATTTACGAAAAATAGCTAGTTCTAATATTTCTTTAGCTGAAGATATGAAAAAATTCTTGGAGTTAATAGGTTTTTTTGATGAAACAAGTAGTGATTATGAAGAAAGAATGGAAATGATAGAAGGGGTTATAGGAATATTTACAGACTATGATGAAATTTATAAAGACTATCAATTAACAGCAAAGATAAATGGATTGATTAAGTTTTTAGAAGAAGAGGCGGCAGAACAATATAAATATAAAAGCTTCAAAAAAGAAGATGAAGATGATGACAAGGTTCAAGTTATGACAGTACATAAAGCAAAAGGACTAGAATATTATGCAGTATTTTTGCCCAACTTAGAAGAGAATGAATTTCCTTCAAAGTCTATTGGCGGGAAGAAATATTGGCATGTTTTAGGTGACAATTTTGAACAAAAAAAGGAGAAATTTGAAGGTGATGAGGAAGATGAAAGGAAACTGTTTTATGTTGCAGTGACAAGAGCAAAGGAAAAATTATACTTAACTTATCAATTACAAACTAATGATTTGTCCGTTTTTGTAAAAGAAGCTTATCAGTCAAAATATTTAGACATTGACCAAGAAGATTTAAATTATTTTGAAAATAGAAGAAGAGAAGTGATAGAAATGATGGAACAAGAAAGAATGATTCGAAAGGCTATTGGAGAAGTGAGAAAAGAACAGGCGGAGGACTTATATGCTGCATCGCATTTTGTAGGTGGGGGAGCATACTTAGAGGCAGAGCAAATAAGAAAGATGTCAGATGAAGAAATTATGCAAAGATATGAAAAGCAAGTGAGAAAAAAGTTAGGGAATATATAATAAAAAACAAAAAAATAGGTGAATTGTAAAAGTAACTTCCAAAAGAAAAGGTAAATTCCAAATGTAAGAGAAACGTCAATTTAAAGGCGTTTCTTTTTGCATAAAATTTGCTTTT
>JAAWNJ010000126.1 GCA_022798895.1 Clostridia bacterium
AATAGATGGAAATAGAGATGTATATATTGGAGAACCAAAACTCAATATCAATGATTTGAAGTTATAGATAGGAGAAAATTATGATTTTAGATATTTTAATAGCAGCAGTATTAGTAGTAATTCTTATAGTATATTTAAAGAATAAAGGCTTTGTAGTATCACTACCATATTTATTGATGTTTTTTATAACACCAATTTATAGTATATTAGATCAGAATATTTTTGTTAAAGTATTTGGATGTGGCTGTGTACCATCAGCACAAACTAATATGCTTAATATAGCTTTTAATGCAAATGATTTGAGGGTAGTTGTTTATACAGTTATTACAATGGCAATGGTAATAGTAGGAACAATTTTAGCAAAAAAGTGGGAAAACAAAAAAGAAAAAATGACATATATAATTACAATATTATTATTTAATAGTTTACTAACATTTGAAATCTGCAAAATAGCAATGTGGGCATAAAGAATTATATTTGTAGTAGATAAAAAGGGAGTTGTTTCGAATGAAAAAAGGATTAAGAATAGTAACAATTATTTTAGCAATTATAGTTATTTTAGGATTGATAACCTTTGGAGTAGATTATACAAGAGCTAAAGAAGGCAAGAACCCAATATTTTGTATCAAGCATCCAGGTGGAGTAATAATGGATGGAGGGACAACTGAATATTTTGGACTAGGTTATAAAGTTATTGATTTTCATACCCTAGCAGGATTTGATGATGTGAAAATTGGAACATGGGCTATGCAATATGAAGATTTTGAGGAAGAAATGAAATATTATGCAGAAAAATATGAAGAACGACTATGGAACGATAATATGGCAGCAACAATGAAAGCAGTCATCATAAAAGTATATGAAACTGGCTTAATGGTAATGCAAATTGATGAAGATAGATCAGAGGTAATTAGTTTAGGTATAAAAGAAGATATAGGTTTTAAAAAAGGGCAGGAATTGCTAATTCATTATAATGGGATGATATTAGAGTCTTATCCAGCGCAATTAGGAAATGTAGGAAAAATTGAAATTACAAAAGAGAATAGTGATGTGGTGATACCAGATAATATTTTAAGAACTTTTTATAGTTTTCATGAGAAAGTTAATATAACTATATCAGAACTAACGAATATAGGGATTTCTTTAACTATTACAGATACAAATGAAATACCATATGACTTTGCACACAGTTATATAATAAATAAAAAAGTTAAAAATAAAGATTATACAGGTAAAGGACAAAAGATAGGTGAGGATACTGAAAACTCTGTAGCAGGATTTACTCGGAACAGGTTCTGAATATATATGGGAAGAGGTAAAAAGAATTTCTAACATTTCAAGTAAAGATACAGAAGAAACTTTAATATACAATATGCCTAATATGTCAGAAAATAAACAAATGAATGTAAGTGGCAGAAAATTTAATTGGTCTAAATTATATGGAAAATTAGACAAACGGAGAATATCAATTTATTTTGGCAGATGATGATTCGTCAATACTGACAATAAAATTTAAAATTGACGAAAATGGTAAAGTAACTCATGATGAGCCTATGTTCGAATAATGAAAATATAAATTTTTAGGGCAAGTAGTTAGAACAGAAACTATTTGCCTTTTATAATATTATTAAAACTAAAGAATAGGAAAATTAAGTATAGATAGAAGAGAGATTTACTTATAAAATGTAGATATCTCATTTGAAAAAATGAAAGATACCATCAAACTGTAATTAAAAGAAGAGCTTTTAGGTAGTAAATATCAAAAAAATTGTTTATAAGGAATAAATAAAGGAACTAGGAGAGAAAAAATCTCTCCTAGTTAGTAAGCAGTGAGTGGCAAAATTAGTTTAGCCGTAAATCCAGATCCAGCAGTCAGCGGTTACACCATCAGGAATGTCCGTAAAGGTAAAGACATAATAGGAACCGCTGAAATGGAGCAAGTTGTTAAAGTAGTTTTCCTGGTTGGTTCGTACCGTTGCATCGTCAAGGACAATGCGATTACTTTCTTCGACGATGGTTAAACCAAACCGGAGATTCTGGGAACAACTGATTTTAACAGTTGTTCCCAGACCACCAATACCACTTGCCTGAGCATCAACAACAATGTGCGGATGATCCTTGCTGATGACACCATAAGCATATCCACTTATGGAACTTCTGGGAGTGACAGTCTCGGACGAAACATCGGAAACAGACGAAGCTGTATCCAATGTGTTAGCAGGAATCTCCGCCGCAAATGCGGGAACAGAAAGTCCGAGTGTCATTGCCAAAGCGAGAAGCATAGAAATGAATTTTTTCATATAAAATACCTCCTAGTATGATGTATGCCACTCACTGCTTACTTATATAGGAAAAGGCTTTTGCCTTAACCTCAAAAAAATAGTTGAATAACTATTAATTATATTTTACAATATAATAACTGAATTTAATCAAAAATATAATAAAAAGGTAAAAAAGATAATAAAAAAGTAAAAAAATAGAAAAATGAAATTTTGTAACAATTTTTAAGTTATAGTGTCTTAATATGTAGAAGGAGGAAATGAATATGTATGGATGAGATTTATAATAAATATTCTAAATTAGTCTATAATTATTTGTATTTTTTAACAGATAATAAAGAACTTGCAGAAGACCTAATGCAAGATACTTTTTATAGTGCAATAAAGAATATAGGAAAGTTTAATTATAAATGCAAAATTAGTGTATGGCTTTGTCAAATAGCTAAAAATAAATACAAAAATACATTAAGAAATGAGAAAAAGAAAGTTTTTATTCAGTGTTCCAATGAAATGCTTGAGGCTATAATTGATGAAAATTTAGAAAATGATGATGTGGAAAATGATATTATTAGAAAAGAAGAAAAAGAAAAGGTATATGCGGCCCTTGAAAATCTAGAAGAACCTATTAGAGAACTTTTTTATCTGAGAATAAAATCAAATTTACCATTTAAAAAAATAGCAAATATTTTAGGCAAAACAGAAGAGTGGACAAGAGTTAATTTTTATAGAACGAAACTTGAAATAAAGGAGAAATTGAATAATGAACTTGGATAGAGTGTTTATTAGTCAAAATTATGGGAGAT
>JAAWNJ010000017.1 GCA_022798895.1 Clostridia bacterium
AGTCCACTTTTCTTTCCCATATGTCCAATATTTTCTATTAATATTGGAATTGCATCTATACTTTTTGGATATTCTTGTAATATTTCAAATGGCACTATATGGTCATTATTGCTATATATCGAGTATTTCTTGCTACATCTCCTTTTAAAGTCTTCCAATTCACTCTTACTAACTAAAAATTCTTTGCAGGCTCTATTCAAATCTTCTTTATCTTCCCATTCAAAGTACTTTGAAAATCCTGCTAAACTGATATATAATCTTTCGCTCAAGTTATTTTCATTAAAATATTTAATGATAAACTCATTTCCTATTGAATGTGCTACAACTATACTTTCGGCATGTATATATTCTTTGTAATCATCAAGCGTCTTTTTCCACTCCTCATATACAACGCCTTCTCTTGGTCCAAACTCAGGAATGATAACATTATATCCCATTTTCTTAAGTTCACTTTCTAGCCACACATAGATTTTAGGTATTCCATTATATCCATGAATTAAAAATACATTTCTGTTATTTACTTTTTCATTCATATTCTTCTCCATTTAATTCTAAATTCTTCTTTTCTTCTTCAACCGCTTCAATCAATTCTCTTTCAGTAGGTAAATGCAGTCTATATTCTGACGCAAATATGCTTGAATTATCTTCTGGCAAAGTGTATTTTACCACTGTTTCATTTTTCTCTGTGCTTAGCAATATTCCAACTGTCTTATTTTCATCACTATTTTTAATATCTCTATCATAATAATTCACATACATTTGCATCTGTCCAATATCTTGATGTGTTATCTTACCAATTTTCAAATCAATAATTACAAAACATTTCAGTAATCTATTATAAAATACTAAATCAGGATAAAAATGGTCCTCTTCTAAAGTAATTCTTACCTGACTTCCAACGAACATAAAACCTTTGCCTAATTCTAATAAGAATTCCTTTAAATGTTCCAATATGTTCTTTTCTAAATCTGTTTCCTGATATTTTGTATTTTCTTTTATATCTAAAAATTCTAATACAAATGGGTCTTTTACCAAATCTTTTCCTTCTCTTAATACTTGTCCTTTTTGTGCTAATTCTAATACCGCTTCTTTATCTTTAGATAAAGCTATTCTCTCATATAATAAAGAATTTTTCTGTCTTTGTAGCTCTCTCACACTCCACTTTGAATTGATTGTTTCTTGTAAGTAAAAGTTTCTTTTTGGTTCTTCATCAATTTTTATTAATTCTAAATAGTGGGACCAACTTAATTTGGCAGACACTGTCTTCCAAATTTGATATGTTATATAGAATTTTCTCATTGTTCTTAAATTTCTAGCTGAAAACCCCTGTCCAAATTCATTTGTAAGCTTCTCAGACAATTTTTCCAAAACCGCTTCACCATAAGTTGCTCTTTCATCACCTTGTTGAATTTCCATTATGATTTTGCCTATATTTCAGTATAGATTTAGCATTTCTGTATTTACCGCACTATATACTCTACTTCTACTATCATTTACTAAGTTTCTAATTTCTTCAAAAATAGGATTTATATTTTCATCAACCAAATTTAAGTTATTAGACATTTTCATCTCTCCTCTCTAAGTTTTATCAATCACAATTAATGGCACATATATTTCGTCATCTGAATATCCTGCATGTTGCGACTTATGTTCTGTATCTCCTTTTGTTAAAATGCACTTATTAGAATTTTCTGCTATTGCTATAAAATCTCCTATTGCCTCTCTAAACAACTCATTTTCTTCTCCATCTCCAAACAAATGACTATCTATTACTTCTTGCTTATCATATAAACCGAGATCATTCCCCAATTTTTGCTTGAATACTTTTCTAAACTCTTCTTGATAGCCATCTTTCACCTTAAAAGATACCGCTCTTGGTTCTAAAGAAGTAGTTCTTTCTAGCATACTCATTATTTCAGGATATTGCTCTTCTAAGTGGATAGGCTCTACTAATTTATGCCCATGGTCTGCAATAATTATTAAAATAGTATCTTGAAGTTTGCTACATAATTCTTCTACTTTATCATTTCTAATTTGTATTAGTTCCTTTACTTGTACATCATCTGGACCTAAGTCATGCATAGTATGGTCTGGTTCTTTATCATAAGCATAAATATATCTTTTTCCATCTTTTTGACATTCCATTTGAATAATTTCCAACATATCATCTAAATTCTCATATTTCGTTTCACTAAAAGGTGTAATCTCTACAGCTTCAAAACTGGTATCTTCATTTATTTCGTCTACAATCGTTCTTTGAGCTAATTTATCTTTTACTTTTAAAAATTCATTGCTTATAACTTCCTGACTCCCTTTTAGGCTATTTTTAAATAATGAATTACTATTAAATTTCTCCTCTTTTAAATAATTATTCAATTTCAATCCAATATCTTTGTTCTAATATTCCATCAACAAGTACTTCATTCTCTAGAATTCCACCATTTTTTTGTATACTTTTAGCAGAGCCAATATTATTTTTATCGCATACCATTAATACTTTATCAAGTCCTAATTTCTTACATTCTTCCAAAGCTAATTTTATCATTTCTGTGGCATATCCTTTTCTTCTTTCAGATGGTCTTACCCCATCTCCTATATGCCCACCATTTAATAACAAAGCATCATTAAGATAGTGTCTAATATTTACTGCTCCTACAAATATATTTCTATCTGTGTCTAGGCAGAAAAAAGTTGAATCTGGAACTAATCCTTCTTTATCATTCTTTACTTCTAAACTTTCTAAATAAGTATCAAAATCATGGTAATCTGTTTTTCTAATAGCATATGGCACTATTTTCTCTCCTGTTTTATTCCATTCTTCCATCATATCTATTAATTGATTTTGATACTTCTTTTCTAATTTTACTAGCTTCAACATATTATTCTCCCTATTCTTTTTGAATATTATATCAAATCTTTGTTTTGTTTGAAATAGTTTTTTCCATATTTATAGAAAAAGAAGGTAGAATTAATTACTACCTTCAACCATTTCCTCATAAATTCTATGAATATCAGCTTCTTCTTTGTATTTATTCTCCATAGGACACATGCCAGTTTTATCATTATTTTGCACATATTCAACTAACTTTTTATACTCATATCGAATCCCATTTTCTTCTAAAATAGGAATTGCATACTTACTCATAACATCACTATATATCTCTTTTACTCCTGCAACAGCTAAGATACTACTTGCTACTTTTCCTATTACTTTATCTGCTATTATTGCCCCTTTTAAAGCTTGCTTATCCTTTTGTAGTATTTCTTTCATATCTTTAATTCTGTTTTGATAGTATTCTTTACATTCTCCGTTGGCATATAGCACTACTAAACTAGCATTTGTACTATATAGTCTTTCTCTTACCATTGCTAAATTAGTCATTTTTTAATTTCAACCTTTCATTCATTCTTTTAGCTATGAAAGGAACAAATAGCAATTGAATAATAAGCCCTGGAATTCCTGTTATAATACTTTGCATTACTGAAATGCCATAAGTAGGTAAACCGAAAATGTTGATTGCTGCAAATAATACTCCACTATATACCACTCTTCCTAATACAATAGTTGCAATTAAAGATACATAGGAATTGATTTTTTTGTTGAACAAGCTTAATAAAATAGCATAAATAACAAGTTCTATGAGCATATATGGAAGTCTTGCTAAACTCGGCATACCTGTTAATAGATAGCTAAATATGACACTGCTTCCCGCTACCACTGTTGCTGAAGTAATACCAAAAGTAAGGGCTGCAATTAATACTGCTAAATGCATTGGTAAAAAAGTGGCTCCCGCATTTGTTCCTGCCAAAACGTGGAATATTCTTGGTAAAGCTATACCAATTCCACTTAATAAAATAGTTCCAATGATATATTTTGCCTTTCTGTTTGATAAAATTTCTACCAAACGATTAGACTTTTTAATACTTTCTACTTTTTCTATCATTTTTAATTCCTCCTAATCCACATTAATCAATTCATATTCTCTTGAACCAAATCCAAGCTCTACAGCTGCTTCTATGGTATGAACTCCATTTTGTCTTTCTACTCTTTCTATAAAATGGTCTCTCCCCGGATCATTTGAGTTATATACTAAATCAATGCAAGCTTGGTCTATTGCAATTGGGTCTAAACTTGCTAAAATTCCAATATCTTTCATACAAGGATCTTCTGCAACGCTACAACAGTCACAATCTACGGACATATTGCACATAACATTAATATAGACTATTTTGTTTTCAAAATATTTCGCTACTGCTGAAGCGGAGTCTGCCATTGCTTCTAAAAATTTATTTTGGTCTACATGGAACATTTCTTCAAAAGTTCCATTTTCATTTCCTATACAGTGAATATAGCTTTTTCCATGTCCTGATGCTACACCAATAGATAGCTGTTTTAGGGCTCCGCCATATCCTCCCATTGGATGTCCTTTAAAATGAGATAATACTAACATAGAATCATAATTTTCAATATTCTTTCCCACATAATCTTTTTGAATGACCTTTCCATTTGGAATTTCCAATACTCTATCAGGTCCTTCTCCATCCATAATATCTACTGTAAAGTATTTACTCCAACCATGTTCTTCCATCAATTTTTCATGTCTTTCAGTTGTGTTTCTTGCTCCATCATAAGCAGTGTTACATTCTACTACTGTTCCTTTTACTCTTTCTACAATTGCTTTTACAAATTCAGGTCTTAAATAATTTTGATTTCCTTTCTCACCAGAGTGTAACTTAACGGCTACTTTTCCCGTTAATTCTTTTCCTAGCGTTTCATACATTTTTACAACGCTTTCTGGTGTAATTTCCTTTGTAAAATAAACTTTTGATTTTTCCATAAAACCATCCTTTCTTTTTTACACTTCTTTAAGTAAAATCTTTTCTTTTGCCACTTTCAATTTCTTCATATAAAGCTACTTTGTAGTTTAGTCTTTCTATAGTTGCATTGATATTTTTTTGCTTTTCTAGTAATTTTATTCTTTGTTCTTCTAATAATTTCTTTCTAGCAGTAACAGTTGTCTTTCCTTTTTCCAATAAAGCCATATACTCTAGTAAAATTTCAATTTCAACACCTGCTGCTCTCATACATTTGATAAATTCAATTCGCTTGCAAGAATTTTCATCATAGTCTCTAATTCCATTTGGAGTTCTCGGCACACGATTGAGCAACCCTATTTTTTCATAATATCTTAGGGTATCTGGTGTTAAGTCATATTTTTTACTAGTTTCTGCTATTGTCATTTTTTCTTCCTCCTAAGTGGCATATTTTTCTATTTATATATAGCACTTAAAGTTAACTCCAAGTCAAGAGATTTTTAAAATTTTTTAGATTTTTTGTATATATATTCCATAAAGAGCAACCCGCCAGACAACATTTGTCGTCTAGCGGGTTGTTTTTATGTGTTACTGCTTTTTCTTTTTGAATAGGATTTTTACTCCTTGATACCCATCTGTTTCACAACAGCCTTACGAATAAGGTCGATGGGAATGATCAAGGCGGCTATCGCCACAACAGTGGCCCAATTGCCCACGGTCAGCGGTGTTGTTCCAAACACCTTGCCACCCACCTGAATAATGATAACCTGAATGGCAGTTACCGCCACCATCACCAAAATAAAGTTATGGTTCTCGGTAATATGCTCAAACAAGTTCATACTTTCTGTTCTGGCATTCAAAGAGTTCCAAATGATTGCCATAATAAATGTGGCAAACATAAAGGTCCTCACCACATCCATATCAGTGCTCCCAATCAGATTGTACACACCGAAGATGTTTTTAAGAATGCCCAAGCAGATGGCGGTGATGAAGACACCTCCAACCAAAATGCTGCTCTTCAGGTACGGATTCAAAATGTCGGCCGTACGAGCAACAGGCTTTTCGTTCATGTAGCTGTCTCTTGCCGGTTCCTGACCAAATGCGATGGCGGCCAAAGTGTCCATAATCATATTAATCCAGAGAATCTGGACAATCGTGAACACTTCTGTCCAACCAAGGATCGGACCAAGAACGGCAGTGAAGACTGTGCTGACATTGACAGTCAGCTGGAAAATGATGAACTTCTTGACAGATTTGCTCATGGTTCTGCCATACATAATGGCATCCGCGATGGAAGTGAGGCTGTCGTTCAGGATAATAATGTCGCCTGCTTCTTTGGCAACCTCAGTGCCAGATCCCATGGCAAAGCCCACATCGGCCTTATGTAATGCCGCAGCGTCATTTACGCCGTCGCCAGTCATGCCAACAACTTCGCCGATAGATTTGCTGACTTCCACCAACCGTTCCTTGTCAGAAGGAACGGCTCTTGCCACCACTTTCAGATCAGGAAGAACTTTAATAAGTTCTTCATCAGACATCTTGGCCAATTCCTCATGGGTAATGCAAACATCGGTCGGTTTGGTAATCAAACCAGCCTCCTTCGCAATCGCCCTTGCAGTAGCCAAAACGTCACCTGTTACCATGGTGACATTAACGCCTGCCTTGTGCATCTTCTTGATGGAGCCTTTAACATCCTTACGGACGTCATCTCTGATGGAAACCAAAGCCACAAAAGTCTTTTCGCCATCTTTTTCTTTGACAATAGCGATGACTCTCATGGCACGGTCCGTCTGCTCGGCCCACGTTTCCTTCAGCTTTTTAAGTGCCTCCTCAGACATCGCCTGTTGTTCTCCGTCTTTATCCAAATAGCTAGTGCACCCCAACATGATAATGTCAGGAGCTCCCTTCAGATATCGACTTCCATCCTGCAAGGTGACAGCCGCATACTTCACCTTAGAATCAAACGGTTCCTTGGTGGACACCATTCCCTTATCTACAGGGATTTGGTTGTCTATCGCAAGGAAGGTCAGCAAGGCTCTATCAGTGTCATTCGAGCCAATCGCCTTGCCTTCACCGCTGATGGTAGCATCATTATTGACGCCACCACCAATTGCAATTTCTTCAAGCAAAGTTTCGGCAATCGTTCCCAAGGTTTCATGTACAATAGCATCTCCCGTGACGAGATTTGCCACAGCCATTTTGCCATAGGTCAGCGTGCCAGTCTTATCGGTAAACACATGGGTAAGATAACCAGCGGTCTCGATGGCCTTGGGGTTCTTGACATAGATATGTGCTTTCAGCATTTTGCCAACATTGAGCCCCTGAACCAAGGTGTTCATCAGAGGCAATCCTTCAGGGACTGCCATAACGATGATAGAAACGCCCAGAATCAGGCTACTCAGCAACAAGTAAGCAATACTGCCCACAGTGTAATGAGACATATTGATCAGTCCCAAAACCACATTGATGATAGCAGCAGCGCTACCACCGCAGTATCCGAAAATACCAATACCCTTGGCCAGTCGGTCCAACTTTTCCTCCGAAGGAGTCTTGCTTTCATCTTTCTCTTGCAAAGAGACATTGATGGTTCCGAGAATAGTTGCATCACCAACATCGGTGACCTGCATCACGGCAGACCCAGAAGTGACAACACTTCCACGGAAGCATTTATACTTCGTGAAAAGATCGTCATTTCCCGGGATCTCCTTATCTCCCAAAACCAACTTTTCGGCTTCTTTGCTCTCTCCGTTAAGGGCCGCTTGGTCCACTTTGAGGGAGCCTTCTAACAAAATTCCATCTGCCGGTACTTTGTCGCCGGGCTGCAAATACACGCAGTCGCCATAAACGATGTCATTGATAGAAAGTTCCACCAATTTGCCATCACGGTAGACTTTGACCATAATCTGACTTGCCTCACGTTGCAAAGCCTGCGCTCCGCGGTCCTGCTTGTAATTAATGTAGGTACCAATGATCGAAACAGCTACAATGACAATAAAGATTGCCACAGCGCTGAACCAGTCGTCAGACCCAAGATCGGGCCAAATACGGCCAATGGCGTAAAACACCACTTCCAAAGTCAATGCGACCATAAGAATCTTCAGCCATGTGTCCTGCAAGGACTCCTTGAGCATATCGAGGAAGCTTTCGCTTTCCCGCTGCGTCAGTTCATTGGAACCCAACCGTCTGTTGGAATCAGCCTGCTGAGTTGTCAAACCATAGGTTTTCATGAAATTTCCTCCTAATTTTTTAATGTTTTGAAGTTCTCGGCAGTTTTTTCTACATAAAACTTACCTCCTTTTATCTCACTCATGGTCTCTTACCTTCGGTTAGTTTTCTTTTTTCCCTCCTATTCATTTTTCAATGTACAACGTGATACACCAATCGGTTATCGCCAATTAGTATATAAGTTGCACGAGCAGTTTTCACATAGTCACTTAAAAGTTATAAGTGACAACAAAAAAACTTTTCGTACGAACAATATTATATCATCTTTTCTATTTTATGTCAATTTAAATTATTTCTTTGTGTTGAATTATTCAGTATTTTTTCTATTTTTGTAGAGCCTCTTAGGTGTACATAAAGTATTGAAGTTTTTATACTTTTATGGTATAATAATAACTGTATGCTTATATTTTTTACATTATAAGAATTTTATAGTGAAAGGAGTGCTTATTTTATTTTAAAATAGTATTCACTCTTGTCTCATAAAACCGAACTCTTACAATTGAAAAGTTTTGTTTTATGATACAAACGAAGAAACTATTTTTGTATTAACCTTATCAACATATCATGTACAACAAGAAAGGAAGTTTATTATGGACTATCGGTCAATCAACAATTACTCTGCAAGCATTATTAGTCCCTTTGACAAAAATTCGAGCAAAGAAGTTTTGCAATACGCCGTTGGTGGCCTGCTCTATATGCCCGGTACCAATGTCAAAATTGTTAAAACTATTCTCGGCAAGAAGAACCCTAACATCAAATCTTTAGTCCTTTGCTTGGAAGATGCCATTGGCGATAGTATGGTAGATCAGGCTGAAGACTGTGTCAAAACCATCCTGTCAGAGTTATACTCTGCAATTTCTACTGGCATTTTAACCTTTTCTGAACTCCCACTTATTTTCATTCGGGTAAGAGAAGTCGGTCAAATGGAACGCTTGGCTCAGAAGTTTGGTTCCAATATTTGTGTTCTCACGGGATTCGTTATCCCTAAGTTTAACCGTAATGCAACTGACTACATTCATGAGTTTGAAGCTGTACAGGAAACCACTTCTTCGCCATTATACTTAATGCCCATTATCGAGAGCAAAGACGTCATTTATAAGCCTACCCGCCTTGACAGTTTGTGCCACATCTATAATTCTATCAAGAGGATTTCTGACCATATCCTTTGTATTCGTGTTGGTGGCACTGATTTCTGCAACATTTACGGCATTCGGCGCCCTATTTCTTCAACTATTTGGGAAATTGGAGTTATTGCTGACTGTCTCTATGACATCATCAATATCTTTGCCACAGATTATGTGGTCTCTGGACCCACTTGGGAATTTTTTGAAAACAAAGATCAGCCTCAGCAAGATGATTGGGCTCGTGGTTTGCAAAAAGAACTTTTTTACGATCGCCTCAATGGTATCATTGGTAAAACCTGCATCCACCCCAGTCAACTCCCTTTGGTGCAACAATCTTTAATTGTTTCAGAAACAGATTATCATAACGCCCTTCAAATTCTCGGCATGTCTGGTCAGAGTTTTGTTGGAGTTAAAAAGGGAACTAACGGTAATCAAATGAATGAAGTAAAAACCCATATTAACTGGGCCAAGAAAATTGTTGCCTTGGCAGGAGTTTACGGAATTAAGCAATCTGATTGAAATGGAGTGTTTGTATGTATGAAAATGTTTTAGCCCTCAGTAATTATGTTACTGTTACCCAAAACAACAGTAAACATTTTTCACCTGAGGATATAGTCCACATTTGTAAACGGAAAAATAACGCCAAACGAGATTTTCTTTTTGTAAATGCTTTTCAGGGGAAGCACCTCTGTGTTTCCCCTAACACAGCCTTTACTCTCTATGAGGAATTAACAGATGTTATTCGTTCTGCTATTCCTTCTACGGAAAAAGTAGTTGTTATCGGCTTTGCTGAAACCGCAACTGCTATTGGACACTACATTGCTTATTCTTTGGAAAATTGTATTTATTACATGCAAACTACCAGAGAGCAAATTGAAGGTGTCTCTCCTGTTTTGGAATTCAGCGAAGAGCATTCGCACGCAACTGAACAATTACTCTATGGCGATTTTGAGATTTTAAAAAAGTGTGACCGCATTCTTTTTATAGATGACGAAATTTCTACTGGTAACACAATTTTAAATTTCATCAGCGCCTTAGAGGGTATAGGAGTTCGGAGCAGATATAGTGTAGCCTCTTTTTTAAACTGGCAAAATGAAGAATGGTCCAAAAAATTTGAGATCTTGGACATTTCTATCTATTTTGTCATTAGGGGCTCTCTTAAAGATCTTTCTGCCAAAGTTCCTATCGACACTTTGGCACAATCTCGTTTCATACCCTCATCCAATGTTTCTCCTATTTTATGTACTGTAAATTGTAGGATTTCCAACTTTTATGCAGAACGCTTGGGAAATGTTCATATTCGTTTAGAAGACTTTTCTCATGTTTTATACTCCAATATAGAAAGGATGATATCTTCATTTTTGCCCCATGAAAAGGAGGAAGTATTGGTATTAGGTACAGAGGAGTTTATGTTTGCCCCTTTGGTATTTGGCCAAATGTTAGGCTATACAAAGTCCATCCCTGTTTGGTTCCATGCAACTACCAGAAGCCCTATTGAAACTTCTAATTTTGCTAATTATGCAATTTCAAAGAGTTTCTCTATTACAAGTTGCTACGACAGTTCTAGAAATACGTTTATCTATAATCTTAGAAAGTATGATAGGGTATTTATTGTAACTGATGTTATTCCTAATGAAAATTTCATAAAGGATATCACAGCAGCCCTTGTAAGTGTTGGAACCTTGCCTGAAAACATTATCATAATTGTTTTGAAAGGATAGGTATCTATTATATGAAATTGGTGAATACAAGCTATCCAAGTAGTGATGTTACCATTCTGTTAAAGGATATCTCTGGTCTCATCACTCCCCTTTCTACTGAGGAAAGGGAAAAGTTAAACCAGTCTGGCGTTCACTATTCCGAAATGCTTCCTTTGGAGTACAAACCTACGGAGCAATACATGAAAATCTATTATGAGGCATTAGAAACACTGTCTTACAAGACAGCCAATGCAACTGCTATTTTGGCCGACAAGTTATATGCTAAATATGGCAATAAACTCGTTTTAGTCTCTTTGGCACGGGCTGGTACCCCTATTGGGATACTGGTAAAGCGTTTTTTGGAGTACAAATACTACTTCAATGTTCCTCATTATAGCATTTCTATTATTCGTGGAAAGGGCATTGATGAAAATGCAGTCAATTATATTGTAAACCAACATGGTTCTTTCGGTATCCAGTTTTTAGATGGATGGATTGGAAAGGGTGCTATCAATGAGGTTCTGTTTGAAGCATGTCAAACTTTAAAGGGAAGTTCTCCTAAGTTTGCCAATCTCAATCCTACATTGGCTGTACTTTCTGATCCTGCATTTATTACCAATTTGTGTGGTACTCATGAAGACTTTCTTATTCCAAGTGCATGCCTAAATGCAACTGTCAGCGGGCTCATTAGCAGAACTTTTTTAAGGTCTGATCTAATTGGTCCTCACGATTTTCATGGTGCTGTTTATTATAGTGAATTGGAATCTGAGGATAAATCAATTGAATTTATTGCTGAAGTATGTAGATATTTTCCTCATATTGATGATCAATATTTTCACGAAACCCATGCTCAGCAAGCAATAACTGGAATGGAGGAGGTAAAAAGAATTGCTCAAACATTTGGCTTAACTGATATTTCTAAAATTAAGCCGGGTGTTGGTGAAACCACTCGTGTTCTACTGCGACGTATTCCCTATTGTGTTTTGATAAGGAAAGGAGAGAATATTCAGAACTTCCCTCATATTCAGCGACTCTGTGAAGAAAAGAATATTCCTATCAAGGAATATCCATTGCAAACCTATCAAGTCTGTGGCATCATCAAAAACCTGTCTGATATTTAATCAGGAGGGAAGCAGATGATATTTGCAACCGACTTAGATAATACAATGATTTTTTCTCATAGACTCATTGGAGGTGCAGAAAGTGAAGTGCATTGTGTAGAATTCCATCAAGGACGCCCTATTACTTATATGACAAATACTGCTATAGAAAAACTAAAGCTATTGCAACAGCGATTATCTATCATTCCGGCTACTACTCGCTCTATTACTCAATTCAACCGGGTAGAATTTTGGTCTACAATGCCCTATGCAATTGTAGATAATGGAGGCGCAATCCTACACTATGGCAAACCTATTCCACAGTGGAAAGAATATATGCAAAAAGTTTTAGTTTCTTACGACTTGCAAAGCGTGTTCAATCTGTTTTGCCATTTGCCAAATTTGGTATCTGGTCCTAAAATCGTTGATGATACATTTGTATTTGCAAGATCTAATGAGATTGAAACTTGTAAAAAAATCCTCTTTAAAAAGTTAAATACAAAAATATGGCAAATTTCATTTCAAGGTACAAAAATATATGCAATCCCAAAAGAAATTACCAAGGGTATTGCTTTAAGGTATTTATGTGAAAGCATATTACCTTGTTCCCTACCTGTTATTGCAACCGGTGACAGTAATCTAGACATTTCTATGCTAGAATATGCTACCTATGGTATTATTCCTTGTGATTGCAGTTTATGTTCCTTATCTGATAGAAATTGGACCAAGGTTGGATTTAGCATTTATGCTGCTGACGCAATTTTAAGTGTTGTCAGTTCCTTAGTCTAATTATCAGAGCTCCCACAAATTTGTGGGGGCTTTTTATATTTACACTTGATTATTTAAACATTTTATGTTAAAATGTTTATGGTTGCATTTTTGCAATACATTAAAAAGTCTTAGGAGGTATCATCATGGGTTTGTTTGATGGATTTAGGAAGAATAGTGGCTCTATGCCGTATACTCCTCCTACTCCCGCACCCACAGCATCTTCCAATGGCAAAGTAACTCTCAAAAAGGCTCAGGACGGCCTTGAGCGTCACATTGTCCGGCTGAAGAAAGAAAAAGGTGTCGATCTTTCGCACCATCGTGCCCGCGTCTTTGTGGTCATCGATCGTTCTGGTTCTATGAGTCAGCTGTATCGCAGTGGCGCTGTTCAAGAAGTGCTGACGCGTCTTCTGCCTCTGGCCCTGAAGTTCGACGACAATGGCGAGTTGGAAGTATATGTTTTCAATAACAGATGCACTCAACTCGCTCCTATGACACTGGAGAACTATGAAAGCTATGTGCAGGACGAAATCTTGGCCAAGCACTATGGCCCCAGCGGTGGCACCAGCTATTCTCCCGTTGTAGAGGAGACGATCGACATCTACAACGACGGCAGTCCATACCCCGCTTTCGGCATTTTCATTACCGACGGCGAAAATGACGACCGCCGGGCTACCGACAGTGCTATCAGAAAGTCTTCAAAGTACAAGATTTTCTATCAGTTCGTCGGCATCGGCTACGAGAGTTTCCAGTACCTGCGGGCTTTAGATGACCTCGACGGTCGCAGTGTTGACAACACAGCTTTCGTCAAGGTTACTGACTTTGCCCAGTTGGACGACGATCAGCTTTTCGACAAACTGTTGGAGCAGTACCCCCAATGGCTGCAGGCAATGCATATTCAGTAATATTACCTGCTTTTGAAGTAAAACATTTCTTTTTTTAAACTTCAAGAAACACCCTCTACCTTTTGGTAGGGGGTGCTTCTTATATAGTGATTACTTGTTTTCGTCTTCCTTCTTCTTGTCATCCTGTTTTTTATTAGCTATCTTTTTCAGCTTGTGTTTAGCTTCAATTAGGCCAATGCCAAAAATGATGGCATACATTATCACGATAAAACCTAACTTATCCATTAGATCTTCCTCCGATTGTCATTACGCATAATCACTGTTGCTCTACAACTGTTAACACAAATTTGTATATTTAACAATTGCAGCTTTGAGTTCAGCTTCACTTTCTTGAAGCTTTTTAGCATCCTCATCTTGGCGAGCAATCGCCTTTTGAGCAGTCTGACACGAATCTGCCAAAACCTCTATCAGGTTCTGATTCACCTCATTAATGGTTTCGACATCAACCACACCATCTTGCGCTGCTTGTGCAATCTCCGCAGAGAGTTGCTTATTCATTTCAGAATTTGCCAACAACATGGAATTTGTAGCATCTTTTACTTGTCCCACAGCATTCAGCCCTTCTCTTACCGCTTGCATTCCGAGGGTCATCGCCATTTGCGTTTTCCAAATCGGAATCGCTGTAGTAATAGCCTTTTTGATGCTATCTGAGACTTCATCAGCACCTTTTTGAATTAACCTAATTTGTGGTGCTTGCTGAATGGCAATAGTTCGGCTCAATTTCAAGTCATAAAGTCTTCTTTCAAACTTGAGAATATCACTCTCAAAGTCAGATACTTTTTGGCTCTCCATTGGATTCGCCGACCTTTGCGCTCTTTCCCTCAATTCCTGTAATTTCCGTCGTTCGTCTTCCAAAACTTGTTCGCCTGCATAAACTGCCATGGTAAGAAACTCATATAGTTTGCAGTTTTCATGATACATGATTTCAAGATTGCTCGAAATTTGTCCTAAAGCAAAATCTTTCTTTTGCAAATCTCTAACCACAGTATTCATATTTTCTGCTAACGATTGGTACTTTACCTGTAAGGTTTGAAGTTTGGACTTCTGTTTTCGAAAAAAACTAAAAAATCCACTTTCTTTACCACTTGCATCAGCATTATAGCCATTAATCTTCTCAATAACTTGAGTTAAAAGTTCTCCCGCTGCTCCAAGTTCATTGCTTCCTACTCCTTTGAGAATGGAATCTGAAAATTTCCCAATAGAAGTTTGCTCCTCACGACCATAAGCAATAACTTTTCCCTTATCATGCACATCAATAGTAGATTTAAGTGCCTCTATTCTCCGCATAATTTCAGGGGTCATGCTCGTTTCGTAAGCAACAGGAAGCATGAGCCGCTCTTGCATTGTCGCCTGTTCCATTCTCGCCCTCCTGTTTTTAACAAATCCCCCACCTGCACAGCAGATGGGGGATTGCTTGAATTTGAGTGCTTAGCTGTTGCTTTTTGGCTTACTCGACATCAATGTCATACTCGCGGCAGAGATCTACCAGTTCCTTCTCATAGCCCTCGCCAACGGCGCGGAACTTCCAGTCGTCGCCGTTGCGGTAAATCTCCGCAAACACGACAGAGGTCTGGATGGAGAAGTCTTCTCCCAGATCATATCTGAGCACTTCCTTGCCGCTCTCATCGACCAACCGTACGAAGGCGTTGTCCACCAACCCGAAATTCTGGTTGTTGGCTTTTGCCTCGTGGATCGTGACTGCGATGACGATGCTCTGAACTTCAGGATTGACCTTGGACAGGTCAATCTTTGCCGTCTCATCATCACCATCACCTGCACCAGTGCGGTTATCACCGGAGTGCACGATGGCGCCCTCGGGATCCGCCAAAGTGGGGTTATTGTAGAAGATCATGTACTTTTCGTTGATACAGCGCTTCTGAGCGTTGCACTCGAAAATGACCAGGTCCAGATCGAAGTCAGCACTGCCCTGATACCGGTTGGTATCCCAGCCGAGACCGATCATGCCTCTCACGAAACCATCTTCCTTGGTCAAATTGACCCGCTCGCCTTTTTTCAAACTCACTGCCATGTTGTTTTCCTCCTATTTTTTAGTTTTTGTGAGATTCTCTGTGCGGTTATCGGTTACACTTCATGTCAACCATTTCACGGATGTCTCTGACCTTGACGCCTTCACCAACCGCTTGGAATTTCCATTCGCCATTGTGGCGATAGACATCCGCAACGAAAATGCCGGTCAAGTCATCAAACTGGCCGTCCACATCGTAGTGAACCAGTTCCTTTCCCGTGTCCAAATCCACGGCTCGGACAAAGCAATTTCTGACTTTGCCGAAGTGCTGCCCTCTGCTGTAGGCTTCATAGATGTTGATGATAATCGAGAGCCTCGTGATTTTAGCCGGAACATCGTCCAACCGAATCTCGATTTGCTCGTCATCACCATCGCCATCGCCAGTGAGATTGTCGCCATAGTGTTTGATAGCACCAGACCGGTGTTCTAAATCTCCGTAGTAAACGATACTCTCGCATCTGCCCTGATCGTCAATGCAAATCACACTTGCATCAATGTCCATAGCAGCACTGCGCGAGAATAATCCTCCACCGCCTTTGATCGGATCCCAGCCCAGTCCAACTATCAACCGCTTCAGGTTAGGGGCATCCTTTTTCAAGTTTACCCTCTGACCTTTCGTCAAGTTTACAGGCATTTTGTCTCCTCCTTGTTGTTAAAATTTAGTTTTGCTTGTAAGTTTGCTAAGGTATTCTCATCTTTCTATGAGAATTTACCACTCCTTTCATTGTACACAATGAAAATAATTGAATAACACGATTGTGTGTACGCATAATATAATATCACAATTCAGCTATTTTGTCAATATAATTGTTAATTTTTTATGTAACCTTTAAAAAAAGAGAAAGCTATGCATATAACTATACATAGCTTTCTCTTTTTAGAAATATAATTTTCTAAATTCGGGATATGACATAAAATACAATTCTTGCGGAAGCTTCCTTCTATCTAATCGCTGAATTCTCAAATTGTCTTTATATAGACCACTTCTTTCTTTTAGAATAAATCTGAGCCGCTTGCAAATTTCTATCTTCTCCTCTTCTTGGCGTATCGGTCCAATAACTCTCAGCATTTCTGCCGTTGGAACTACCAAAGTAACAATTGCATATCGATTTTTGGTAAATACAATCTGCAAAACTCCCTTGATATACTGCTCAAAGTCGCAAACTCTTACTTCATCTAAAAACAGACCATCATCTTCTTTTTCTTGGGACTCCCAAGTACTTCTGACAAAGCAGGTTCTACGCATGAAGTTAAGCTGTAACCGCGTAACATTTGCAACATATACCCACACTTTATCAGTAGAAACTTGTTCTTGTAGGTTAACCTCCATATCTCTAATTTGTTCTAACTGCTTCAAGGTCAATTCTACTTCAATTTGCTTTGCTCGCGTCTTCTTGCAGAAATTTCCAAACCGATATGTTTCTATACCATCTTTGCCATCTGTTAAAATGACATTATAGTCTCTCGGCACTTCAACATTTTCACAGATATTCCACGCTTTTCGGTAGTTTTCTAACCGCTTTGCAATAACTGACGCCAACTCAAGTTTAGTATTTACTGCATTAAGCCTAAGCAAAATGGTAAATACTTTTGTCTGCATGCTAATCAACTTTTGCTTTTCGATTTCATCATAGAAGCTATAAACTGCCTTTTTCCAAACAGACTGGAACTCCCCCACACATTCTTTTAACTGTGCAAGTATCTGATCAATTTGGGCTAAAGCCATTTTATCTTGATTAATCTTTTTCTGTGCGACATTCACCTCTTGCTCAGTTAAATTGGTTTGTACTACCAAATCCGCTTGCATTTTGCAAACATCATTATAGTAGTAACTTTGCAGTTCTTCTACAAAAGCAACTGCATCTTGTAAAGTTGTTCCGTTTTGAGTTCCCTGTTCTGTTATTCCCTCCTGTTCATTTACCAAGGCACCTTCTGGCTCATCGTCTAAGCCGAAAATCCGTGAAAAGAAGCCTCCTTTTGCCATATTTTGTCACCCCTTCTTAAAAAACTAAATCAAGTTTTTCATTATATCAACAAAATGTCTTTCTTATTTTATCATACTTTACATAAAAAGTAAATAGTAACAATTATTCTTCTAAAGTTCCTCTTCTTCTGGAACTCTTCTATCTTGTTTTTTTCTCAACTCCTCTACTGACGGCGTTTTCATTACATACGTCATATTTCTTGTTTGTATCAAATCTTCTACAATATTATCTAGTTTCTTTGTTGATTCTGGATGTAACCTTTCAAATTCTTCTGCTGCTTCACTAACAATATATCCTTTTCTATACTTATCGTAAGTATCCACCATACCAATTTCATAGATATTTGCATTTGTAATCGCACTTTGTAATTGAGGAAAAGCCTCTTCTAATTCTTTTTTGATTTGTAATAACAACGCTCTTCCTATAATTTGATTATCTCTTGGTCTAATTTCAATTGTTCTAGCACATCCTGGCATTTCATTTATGTAATTTTGATAACTTGCTACACAAAAAGAGACATCAATTAATTGCTCATTTACTTTAATTGTAACAAGCCTTCTATATCCCTTTACAGTTAAAGTATTTTCCAGTTTTTCCGTCAAATCAATAGATGTAAGAAACTCTGCATAATCTTCTATCTGTATACTGTTTCCAATTTCTTCTTGTTTTGCTCTATTCGTATAAGTCGTTTCTCCCTCTTCTTCATAAGTCTTATATGTAATTCTCTTGCTCTTATATCCTCTACTCTGTTCTCCTCGATAGTGAGTACTTCCATGTCTAATACGTAGCGCTTTTCCTTGTCCTAAAAGTGAAAAATCTTCTGGCAAATCATAATAATAGTCCGTAAAACTATATGTTGCACCATCTATAACAGGATATTTCTTGCTTACTTCTTCTATAATATCTTCTGCACCAATATCTTGTTCTGTTATTAAATATTTGAGTTCAAAATCTTGTACTGGCTTTGATTGATTTGTAATAATGTCCTTTAATATGTCTGCATATTTACTTTGGAATTCCTCTTGTGAAAGTCCTAATTCTAAGCGTAACAGTTCTGGATTTATAGCCATTACTGACCTTTTTATTGGTTTTAAACTAACACTATTTGGCAAATCTTCAAACTTTTGAATTCCTGCTTTTGTAATAATATTGGTACTTCCAAACTTTGTCTTTTTATATGGTTTAATAATTCTTTCTTGTGAAAAGATGCAATGAGAATTCTCTGGAAAATTAGGAATTACTCTTTTCAATAAATTCCTAATATACTTTTCACTTCTTCCATTATATAAAATTTGATAATCATTTTTTGCACTTTCTTTATAGTGACACAAATATTTTATTTTTTCATTTTGTGTTGTTTGTGCAATTTGCTCAATTGCTTGCTCTACAGGTGTAGTTGTTAGTTGCATATATTCTTGATTAGTAAACTCCGCTTTTTCTTGTGTTAAAAACTTACGGATGGCTTGTGGGATAGTATCTGGTACTTCTTCTGGATGTTTTCTTAATTCTAATAATAATTGGATAAAGGCATAATTTCCTGTAAAATCTGCGTCGCAAAAATAAATCTCACTATAATTTCTAGTTCTTTCTAGAATATTAGCTTCTAAGAAAAACTTCTTTTCTTGTGGAATTGCTAAAATCATTTGATTTCCTGCTAAAATACATTCAAAACTGTTTGTTAATTCCTGATAATTCGTTAATGTCCCTATTCCTGTATAAGTAGATTCTCTCATTAAATAGTCAATACGGTCTAAATCAATATTATGAGAGATAAGGGTAGCAAGTAAGCCTTTTAAAGGTACTGTATTGTCATCTCTTAATTCAATACTTTTTTCTACTTCTCCATTTCCATAAATGCAATTCATAAATTCTGTTAATTTTTGAACAAAATCTTCTCCATAATGTTTTCTAATAATTTGATGAATTTCTGTAGTAGGATCTTGAATAATTTCTATTCCTCTTTGTTCATGTGATACTCCTGTAATTTCTTCTAATAAATGTGAATTTACTCCATGTCCTATGTCATGTAATAAGGCTGCTAATTTTGCCAATTCTCTTTCTTCTTTAGAAATATGAAGACCATAGGCACTTAATTTTCTTTCTAAATTATTTAAAGTTCTACACATTAAATAATATACACCTATGCTGTGTTCATAACGAGTTTCTTGTTCTAATTCAGGGTATTGAATATAATTAAAAGCTGTCTGTATAATGTCTTTTAATCTTGAAAAATCTTTTGATTTTACAATTTCTTCATAAATTCCATCTAATTCTATATTTCCATAAACAACATCTCTTCTTATCATATCTAATTCTCCATATACTTATATCTCTCACATTCTATTTTTTTACTTAAGTACTTTGATAAATCTTTTGTTCTTATTAATTCTTCCTTCTTATCTTTCATTAAATGTTTGATATGATATTCTAATTTTGAAGCTAGAGCCCTGTCTTCGGCTATCCACAGTGCTTCTATTTTTTGTACATTATGTCCTTTTGTATATTTAGCCCCTTTTTCATCTTTACTGTGATGTTCTTCCCAACGTCTTTTAATATCATTGGTAATACCTGTATATATTGAATTATCTTCACATCTTAACATATAAATATAATACATTTTCTTTTTCCTCATTTTTCGCATTTATTATACCATATCTACTTTTCAAAAGTACATAATTTTTCAAATTAATTAAGTATTATAAAAAAATTTCAAAAATGTATAGACTTTTTTTTATGAATTGTGTATGATTATATGGTAACAATAGATAAGGGAGGATTTTTTGAAATGACAAAAAAATCGTTAAAAATATTTTTAATTTTATTAGTTTTATTTAGTATTTGCACTATTTGCTCATCTGCTGCAAATATTAACTTAAATTTACCAGGAACAGATAACACTCAAACAAATAATGAGGATACTAATAATCAAACAGTTGATAATAATCAAATAGCTAATAATAACCAAACTGATCCCAATGTTACTGATAATAATACTACACTTGATGATAATACACCACCTACAACTCCTGACAATCCATTAGATGATATGCAAACTTTAGAGCCAACCACTAATGATTCTTCTAATTCTGGATTATCTGTAACAAATATTATCAACATTTTATTAATTACAGTTGGTGTTATTTTAATTTTGTTAGCTATCGCTATTATGATTCGTTTAAAGTAAATTCTAAAACTGTTAAATTTTTCAAAGTTTAACAGTTTTTTAAATTTAAGAGTTTCCACTTTTTATCAGAATATTTTATTTTTTAAAATGAATAATAATATTGAACCCAATTTTGATAAAAGGAGGATTTCGTCTTATGAAAAAGAAACTTTTTATAACAGCTATTGTATTAGCTATTTTTGCTTTTGCATTTATTCCAAATGTATTTGCAAATACTGATATGGACAATGCCGTAAATGGTATTAGAAACTTTGTTGGTGGTGCTGAGAACGTAATGGAAGATGCTGGAAAAAGCGTTGTGAATGGCGTTAAAGATGGCGCAAATGCTGTTGGAAATGGTGCTAGAGATGTTGCTAATGGTATTGACAATGGTATGAACCGTGATAATAGAACAAGTGGTATAACAACTGATAATAATGGTGGTTATACAGCTACCAGAACATCTGCTGATACTGGTGCTACTGGTTTATTTGGTAATATATCAAACAATGTATGGACTTGGATGGTTCTTGCAATTGTTGGTATTATCATTGTAGCTTTAGTGATGTATTATGCAAAACAAAACAACATAACTACTTATAATCATGATGATAATGATAATGATGATGAGTAATGTTAATTAGTTATTATTAGTTGAATAGTCTTAATAATATGTGTTTTTCTATTTTTCAAGCAGATACTATTAAGACTATTTCAAAAATAACTGAAATAAACTAATATAAAGTTATACAATAATTTAAAGGAGTTTACATCTATGAATAAAAAAGTAATTGCTACAAATCCTGTGGCTAGACATAATTATACAATTACAGACACACTAGAAGCGGGAATTGTTTTAACAGGAACTGAAATAAAATCAATTCGTAACCGGGAAAGTAAATCTAAAGGATAGTTATGCGGGTATTAAAAATAGAGAAGCTTATCTTTATAGTATGCATATTTCTCCTTATGAACAAGGAAATATTTTTAATAAAGATCCTTTACGTGATCGCAAGCTTTTATTAAATAAAAAAGAAATACATAAATTGATTGGACTTATTAAACAACAAGGTTATACTCTAGTCCCTATTAGCCTATATTTTTCTGGTAGATTTGTTAAAATGGAACTTGGTATTGGTAAGGGGAAAAAATTATATGATAAGCGTGAAGATATTGCTAAAAAAGATGCTGAGCGAAGATTAAGACAACAATTTGGAAAGGTTTAGAAAAACACAGTTTGCTATTTTATAGTAAACTGTGTTTTTAAGTATGTCCCCGAAACTGACATTTTTGTCATTTTTGGGGACGTAGGTTTAACTGACACTTTTGTCAGTTTTAAAGAACGTCCCTAAAGTGACATTAAGCCTTATTACTAGAACCAAATACATCTCTTATTTTGTGTTGTACTGTTTCTTTAATTAAATCTCTTGCTGGTAACATATATTTTCTTGGGTCAAATACAGAAGCATCTTCTGCAAATGTTTTTCTAATTGCTGCAGTCATTGCTAAACGTAAGTCTGTATCTACATTGATTTTAGAAACTCCTGACTTGCTTGCTTCATTTAACATTTCGTCTGGAACACCTTTTGCTCCTGGAATGTCTCCGCCATATTGATTACACATTTCTACAAGTTCTGGAATTACTGTTGATGCTCCATGTAATACAATTGGAGTATTTGGTAATTTTTCTTTTATTTTTTGTAAAATGTCAAATCTTAATTTTGCATCTCCCTTAAATTTATATGCTCCATGGCTTGTTCCAATTGCAATTGCTAAGGAATCACATCCTGTTCTTTTTACAAATTCTTTTGCTTGGTCTGGATCTGTATACATTGCGTCAGATGCGTCTACATTGACATCATCTTCTACTCCTGCTAACTTCCCTAGTTCTGCTTCTACTACAACTCCTTTGCTATGAGCATATTCTACTACTTGTTTTGTTACAGCAATATTTTCCTCAAAGTCATATTTAGAACCATCTATCATAACAGATGTAAATCCGTTATCTATACACATTTTACAAGTTTCAAAATCTGCTCCATGGTCTAAATGTAATGCAATTGGAATATCATGTTCTTCTAATGCTGCTTCTATCATTTTTCTTAAATACCCTATTCTTGCATATTTAATTGCACTAGAAGATGCTTGTAAAATGACTGGTGAATTTTCTTCTTCTGCTGCATCTACAATACCTTGTATAATCTCCATATTATTAACATTAAATGCTCCTATAGCAAAATGTTCCTTCATTGATTTTTCAAACATATCTTTCGTTGTTACTAATGGCATAATTTTATCCTCCTTTGTTTTTATCCTATTTTATTGCTAATTATTCTAAAAGTCAATATTTCAAAGTAATTTCTCCTTTTACAATTGACATACTTACAAGTAGATGCTAAAATAAGTGACAATAGCAAGTGCTATTGGTAACTTCATAACCAGTCGATGTAAATATATCGGCGTGTCAAACCTTAAGGAGGGAATTTTATGGGGTCAAAAAATCGGTTCTATATGGATGTCCAAACGCTAAATAGTGGCGTCACTGGCTCCTGCCATTTGTGTATTGTTAAATATCCAAATGGCAACTCTACACGTTTTATCGTAGACTGCGGTCTTTTCCAAGGAAGCGATGAAACTAGTACAGAAAATCTTGGTTTTCCTTTCAATGAAGATTCTATCGAGTTTGTTCTTGTCACTCACAACCACATTGACCATGTAGGCAGGCTACCTCTGCTGTACAAAAATGGCTTTCACGGCAAAATCTACACCACACCGCCTACTGCAGTTCTTTTGGAATTAGCCCTTTTTGATAGTTATCGCGTTTTGAAAGATACTGCTAAGAGACGCCATCATCCTAATCTCTACAGCGATTTCGATGTTTATGAAACCTTAAAGCTAATTAAGCCTCTACCCTTTTGCAAGTCTGTCACTTTAGACGAGCATATCAAGGTAACCTTTTTCTATAATGGTCACCTAATTGGATCCGCCATAATCTTGGTTGAAATCTCCTACCCGGGAGAAGAGAATATCAACTGGCTATTTACTGGCGATTATAGCAGTTCTAATATGTTCTTCGATGTGCCTGCACTTCCCGAAGAAGTACAAAAAATGCCTTTGTATGTTATGCAAGAAAGCACTTATGGTGACATGAACTCTGACGAGATTGTCCCTTGCTTTGAAAGCAACGTACTTCATGCATTAGAGGAAAATTCAAACACCACTATTGTTGTTCCAGTTTTTTCACTGGGGCGTTCTCAAGAAATTTTATACTTCCTGAGAAACTTACAAGATACTGGCAAACTTTCTATGCAAACTCCTATCTTTTTTGATGGTAAATTAGCACGGCACTATACCGAACTGTATCTCAATGGCTCTCTTGGAGTTAAGAAGGATATGCTTGACTTCTTACCACACAACTTACAATATGTAGATACTGGCATTCGAAATTCTGTGTTGGCAGATAACAGTGAAAAGATTATTTTGACTTCCTCTGGTATGGGCTCTTATGGACCCGCTCCACAGTATATTTCCACTTTTATCAAGCAGAGAAATGCACTCATTCACTTTACAGGTTATACCGCTGAAGGTACTTTGGGCCGTTCTTTGCAAAATGCTGCCATTGGCGATATTGTGAAAATCGGAGGTGTTTTGGCCGAAAAACAAGCACAAGTAGAATATACCAGTGAATTTTCTGCACATGCAAAAGCAGATGAAATGATTGCCTTTTTGCAACAGTTTAAGTCTCTTAATCTTGTTCTTATCAATCATGGTGATACAGAGGTAAAAGAAACTTTTGCAAAGCGAGTAATTAAAGAGGTAAAAACCAAGGACGTTGGTATTGCAAGTCGTGATATTTTCTTCCGTGTCACGCCATACCACTTACTTAAGACTATGACCACAAAATTCCAATAACAATCTTATCCCTTAAGGTTTGAGAAGGAGTTCTTAATTGGACTCCTTCTCATTTTTTTAGTTCTCATGTTTATAACTACTGCACATAGACTCATCTGGCTCCTTGGTTTCACAGCCAATAATTGGTGTCACAATAATTTGCTCTAATTTGCATTCTTGACATTGTTTATCATTATATTTACAGCTTGTAACTGTACAATTTATTTTTTGATTTTTTTCCATAAAAAAATAGCCTCCTTTAATATTCTTTAATACTATTAGTATGGCTATTTTTTCAAATTTTATTTAACATATTTTTAATTTAAGATTTGCTCAAAACTAATCTAACTTTTTTTCTAAACTTATTTATTCTCATCTCTCTAATTCTTTATTTACCTTTTCTTCTATCTTATTACAAGCGCAATTATCATTTTCTAACACCTTGCAATCTTTCACATTTTGAAATCCTAAATACCAACTCATTCCATTTTGATTTGTTTCCATTTCTCTTTTTCTTGCTTCTAACTCTGCAAAAGTTTGTGGAGCAGGTAAAATTCCTGGCTCACAAGGTATCCAATTTGCTGGCATAGAAAGTTTGTTGGCATCTGCTACTTGTAATGCAGTTAATGCCCTTAAAATTTCTGGAATAGATCTTCCTACATTCATCGGATAAACAAGAATTAGTCTAACTATTCCTTTATCATCTATAATGAAAACATTTCTAACTGTTTCTGTATTACTTACATCATTAGATATCATTCCATATTTTCTAGCAATTTGCCCATTTCTATCACTAATAATTGGAAACGGAACTCTAATTCCTGTCTTGCAGTAGATATCATATAGCCATGCTAAGTGAGATGGATTACTATCTACGCTTAGTCCTATTAAACAAGTATTTAACCTCTCAAAATATGGATTAGCTTTTGCAAAGGCAATTATCTCTGTTGTACATACAGGGGTAAGCTCTCACAATGTGGGGATATTTTTTACAATTTTTCTATATCTACTTTTAAATCGAATTTTATAGTTTTATCACTATAAATCCATATTCTATCAATTACATTTTCTAATACATATCTACTTGGCATTTCGCTTGCAATAATTTCATCAAAATACTCCATTGCAGTTTTTAATTTTTTTATTTTTTCTTGCGAAATCTCTTGTTCTTCTTTTCCAAGAAGTTGTTGCAGTCTTTCTATTTTAGTTGTTTTCTCGCTTTCTAATTCTTGATATGTATTTTCTATCATTTGTTTTTGGTATTCGTTTGTGCTTGATGTTAAGTCTCTTATTTTTTGATTTATCAAAACTTTATACTCTGCTTTTAAAGTTTCAAGTTCAAACTCAATTTTTTCGTGATTAGCTCGTTTATTTTGCATTTTATTTTCAATTTCTATTTTGCTGATTTCATTTTGATATTGCTTTTTTGTAAATTTTAGAAACTCTTTCAAATGAATTAGCATATCACTTTCTTTTATCTCATGACACTTGCATCTTGCCTTTCCATAAGTTCTATACTTCGAACATTCATAACCTTTTTGAGCCTGTTTTCTTGTTATGGTTATTCCAGATACTCCAAAACCACAATCACCACATTTCACTAAACCAGAAAAAGCATAAATTCGTTTTCTAGTTCCCGCTGTTGTTTTTGATAGTACTTTTCTTTTTCGTATATTTTGTGCTAGTTCAAAAGTTTCCTTTGAAATAATTGCTTCATGATGATTCTCAAATACAAAATGTTCCTCTTCTGGAAGTTTAATAGCCCTTCCTCTTATAGAGACTGTTTTCTTTTTATGAGTTCGCAAACGTCCTGTATAAACATCATTATTTAAAATATTGCTTATCATATAAGTAGACCACAATTCTTGAACAGGCTGCTTATAAATTCTTCCTCTTTCTAAATGTTTTTGCCTATAATAAACAGATGGTGTTGGATAATGATACTTGGTATTTAAAATATCACAAATTTTCTTTCTTCCTAGACCTTCAATATACAATTGATAGATTAACTCTATAACAGGTCTGATTTCTTCATCAACATATAGTTTTGTGATATCTTCTTTGTCTTTTACATATCCATAATAGTTTCCCATTACTAATCTTCCCGTTTTTTGTTTAGAATACATATGATCTCTTGTTTTTCTTGAGCAATCTTTTACATATCTTTCATTAAACCAAGTTGTAATACCAATTGTATCATCTCTGTCATTTAGAACATCATAAGTTCCTCCCATTTCAGAAACCAAGATTAAATTCTTTTGCATATTTTTGAATTCATCTATTAAAACTAAAACTTTTCCATTATTTCTTCCAATTCTTGATAAATCCTTTGCGATAACTACATCTGCTTTTCCTCCTTTGACTCTTTCTATCATTTTCGTAAATTCAGGTCTATTAAAGGTATATCCCGAAACATTGTCATCTATGTAGAAGTCTTTATCTTCGATAATCCAATTACGTGATAAAGCATAATCTTTTATAATTCTTTTTTGCTCTTCTATACTAGCATAATTTTCTTTATCTTCATCTCTAGACAATCTACAATATCCTACAACTGTCATTTTTTCTCCTTCTGCCTGATATTGCTCATTTCCTATGTTAACATACATGAGTTGATAATTCCACTTGTTTCACAATTATTTTTTTAAGAATTTCGGGATAATTCTCTTTTCCAATTTGAAAAATTGCTACATTGCATTTTTCTCTTTTGTATTTTTCAATTACCTCTTTTGTCTCTTGCTTTTTTAATTCTTCTTCCGTTAAGTAGATTTGCACATAGTTAACATTAGAGATTTTAGTAGAAGTAATTTGCATATACCATTTAACTCCCTCATAATATTTCTCTATAAATATTATGCCAAAAGGATACTGTTCATTTCCTTTCGTCTAAAATTACTTACTAAATCTTTAATGTTTTATGCTCGCATATCTCTTCATAGAAAAATCACCTCCATATATAAGAACCCTAATTTTTTTGAAAATGTTGCAAATTTTGAAAATTTTTTTATTTTTTTATCTATTAAGAACACTTTCTATTTTCAAAATGAGGTATTTTGAGCAAAAAAATTGGACTTACACTAATATAAGTCCAAAATTTTGGGGAGATGTTGCATTTTTTGAAAAATATTTTAATTTTTTTCTTTTAATTCTTTTTTAGATTTAGCTTTTAAAGTTTTGTTATCATCTAAATACTTGTAATTTAGGGTATTTTCTTTACTAACAACAGATTGTCCTAGTTCTTTTTCCATATCTTCTCTTGCAACTTTTGCTACATGTCCACCTTTTTTCGCAATTTCTTTATTTTCTTTTAGCCCATAAGGTTTATGCCTTTTTGCAAGTTCTCTTGTTGCAATTTCGCCTAAATTAGCTAAAGCTACTTCAACATCTGTCATATTATCTCTTAAAGATTCTTTTCTAATATTTTTATACTCCTTATATTCACTTGCTTTCATCCCAGACCATTCTTGATATATTTCATTTGTTAGTACTGCATATTCATAATTTCTTGTTATTCCATTTTCTTTCCATACATCTGTTAATTTTTTTCTATCTAAAATCCCTTTTAATCTAGCTTCAATCCATTTATCATCATATCCTCGATTTCTATAATAATCGATTGCTCTATTTATTGCTATCTCTGGATCAAATACTTCGTCTATCCTGTCATTTCCCATTTGAGCAAGCCATAGTTTAAAGGGTTCTGCTTTTGGACTTGGTATTGACTCGATTAATCTTAATATTCCCTTTGTATCTAATGTATCTGTTAAATAACTTTTTCCATCTTTTTGAGATTTAATTTTCAGTTGTACGATATTTTCGTACAACTGACTTCCTTCTTCTGTTAATTTCCTTTTTAAATCTGACCAATATCTCTTTGGAATATTACTATTAGTTAATGCTGCAATAACATCAACTACACTAAAATAATATTCTTCTTTATCAGCATCCCAAATACTTCTTATTTCATTTCCTTCAAAAAGGTTTGAAATTGTTTCTAATTTATTTTTATTTTCCATTTACATCATTCCTTATATAAATTTTACTCTTATGGACAAATTATATCAAGAATGTTCATTTTTTTCAATTACCTTAAACAACAACTTGTAATTTAGTTATTTAACAATAAATCTATAAATTGCGTACGCAACCCATATAAGCCAAGAATATGCCCAAGACTTAAATATAATACTTACTGTTAAATACACGATAGCAACTATTATTGCTATTATCCAGTTCATCATTTTTTTCTTATCCATTATTATTTTTCCTCCTTTATATATTGTAATTTTTTATTGCCATTTCCACTTTGAATAATATTTGTTTGCTGAAAATGAAATGTATTCTTTTTCGATACCATTGCTGTATACTAAGACTGCCCCCATCTGTTCTTCTGTTACACGGCTTACTTTAGAACAT
>JAAWNJ010000018.1 GCA_022798895.1 Clostridia bacterium
TAAAAAGGTAAATAAATTTTTGTGAGTTCATTGCAACTCTAAGCTCAATTTGATACAATAAATAGTATGAAAGAGCAAATTTATCAAATACCAAAAATGAATACATTTTGCTTACAACATATTTTTGAATGTGGGCAATGTTTTAGATGGAATAAAGAAGAAGACGGCAGTTATACTGGGGTCTTTCAAAATAATGTTTTAAATGTAAAAGAAGAGAAAAATACGATTACCTTTCAAGGAATTTGTAAACAAGATATTGAAAAGGTAGTAGTAGAATATTTTGACTTGCAAAGAGATTATGAAGAAATACAAAAAATATTAAATAAGGTGGACGAACCACTAAAACAAAGTATTTCCTATGGGAAAGGGATTAGGTTATTAAATCAAGATTTATGGGAAACCATTATATCTTTCATAATTTCAGCCAATAACAATATTCCAAGAATTAAGGGAATTATTGAAAGAGTTTCCAAACAGTATGGTAATAAAATTGAATGGAGAGAAAAAGAGTACTATACATTTCCTAGTATAGAGCAATTAGCAAAAGCCAATATAGGGGAATTAAGAGCATTAGGACTAGGGTTTAGAGATAAATATATATATGAGACAACGCAAATGATTTTAAAGCAAGAAGTAGATATAGAAAAATTACAATTAGAACAAGAAACACAAAAAGTAAAAGAGACATTACTAAGATTATCAGGAGTAGGACCAAAAGTAGCAGATTGCATTATGCTATTTTCTACTCTAAAAAGACTAGATGTTTTTCCAATAGATGTATGGGTAAGAAGAGTGATGAATGACTTATATATTCATCATCCACAAGAGGAGAAAGTCAATAAAAAAGAAATCGAAAAATTAGCAAAACAAAAATATGGAAAGTTTGCAGGAATAGCACAGCAATATTTATTTTATTGGAAAAGAGAAGCTTAAAAAAGCGAAGGGAGGAAAAAAGATGAGCTTACGAATTGTATATGGAACAGCAGGAACAGGCAAAAGTACCTATTTGTTTCAAGAGATACAAGAAAAATTAAAACAAAAACAGCAAGAAAATATTAAAGTAATTACACCTGAACAATTTTCCTTCACATTAGAGAAAAAATTATTAGATTTTGCACCATCTAGTAGTGTATTATCAGCAGAAGTAATAACTTTCAATCGTATGGCTTATCGTATCCTAGAAGAAGTTGGAGGAAAAACTAAAAAGCATTTAACTAAAAGTGGACGAGTGATGTTATTAGATGAAATCTTACTTTCTCAAAAAAATGATTTTACTTTTTTAGGAAAGACAGATGAAAATATAGAGATGATAGGGACACAGATTACAGAACTAAAAAAACATCAAGTTTCAGTTGACACTTTAAAGGAGATTACAAAAAATACACAAGATGTTTACTTGCAAAAGAAGTTGCAAGATATTTATAAAATATATGAAACATATACAGCTAGAGTTCAAAATCAATACATAGATGAAAATGATAATTTAACCATTTTAGCAGAAAATTTAGAACAATCTTCACAATTTCAAAATTGTGATATTTACTTAGATGAATTTGTAGGGTTCACTTTGCAAGAATATCATATTTTACGCAAGTTGTTAAAACTTTCTAAGCGAGTAACTATTACAGTTTGTGCAGATAATTTAGAGGAAAATACCAATCCAGACCATGATAGTTTTTATGCTAATAAACAAACAGCAGCAAGGTTAATGAAAATAGCAAGAGAAGAAAATATTTTCATTGAAGAGCCTATCCATTTAGAAGAGAAAATGAGATTTCATACATTAGAGCTAAAACATTTAGCAGAAAATATGGGGGAAGCCTTTTATCACAAATATGAAAAAGAGGTGCAGAACTTATCTGTGTTTTTAGCTAATAACCCTTATTCTGAAATAGAGCATATTGCTATAGAAATCACAAAATTAGTAAAAGAAAAAGGATATCGTTATGAAGATATTGCAGTGATTACAAAAGATATAGGGACTTATGGAAGTTTATGCAAAGCCATTTTTAACAGTTATCATATTCCAGTATTTATGGATGAAGAAAAGGACTTAAGTGAAAATGTATTAATAAAGTGGATATTATCTTTATTGGATATTTTTGTGAAGAATTGGTCATATGAAGCGGTTTTAGGATATATCAAAACAGGATTTACAAATTTAGAAGGACATGAAGTATCTTTGCTTGAAAATTATAGCTTAAAATGGGGATTAAAAGGCAGTAAATGGTATGCAAAAGAGTGGAAGTTTTATGATGAACTAGATGATGAAAAGCAAATAATTTTATATGCTAAAGAGCAAGTGGTAGAGCCAGTAATGCGATTAAAAGAACAATTAAAAGGATTAAAAACGGTAAAGCAGATTACAAAAAGTTTATATAACTTTATGCTAGAAAATCATATCCCAGAAATATTAGAAAAGAAAATAGCACATTTAGAAAAAATAAATGAATTAGAAAGAATGAATGAGTACATCACTAGTTGGAAAGTAGTAACACAAGTGTTAGAAGAGTTGATACAAGTTTTGGGCGAAGAAGAAATTACTTTTGAAAGATATAGCAAAATTTTAAAAATGGGATTTGAAGTTAGTCATTTAGGGGCAATACCAGGAACAGCAGATCAGGTGATTATAGGGGATACAGATCGTTCTAGATCACACAAAGTGAAGGCAGTATTTATAATAGGATTAAATGATGGAAGTTTTCCAGGAAGTCATAAAGAAGAAGGATTTTTAGATGATAGAGATAGGCAGACTTTAAAAGAGCAAGGAATAGAACTTGCTAAAGGAACTATGGAGCAACTTTATGATGACCATTTTAATATTTACAAAGCTTTTACAACAGCAGAAGAAAAACTGTATTTGTCTTATGTATCTTCTGATAGTGAAGGAAAATCTCTAAGGCCTTCTATTATGCTAAACAAGGTAAAGAGGATGTTTCCAAGACTACAAGAAGAAAGTGATGTTGTGGAAAGAAAGAGTGAAATACTGTTAGCTAGCACTACTTTTGATGAGCTACTAATTAATTTACGAAAATTCCAAGAAGGAGAAGAAATAGATAAGGTTTGGTTTCAGTTATATAGATATTATCAATCCTATAAGCCAGAAAAGTTGGCAAGTAGTTTAAAAGCTTTACAATACAAAAATAGACCAGAAAAATTACAAAAAGCAAACCTAGAAAAGCTATATGGTAATACATTAAAAACCAGTGTTTCTAGGCTAGAACAATATGAAGCATGTGCCTTTTCCTATTATTTGAAATATGGATTAAAACTACAAGAACAAAGTACTTTCCAAGTAGGAACTATTGATACAGGAAACTTTATGCATGAAGTAATTGACAGTTTTTTTGAGTATTTAGAAGAAAAGGAATTATCTGTAAAACAACTAACAGAGGAACAGGTAGCACAAATTACAGAAGAAATTGTACAAGAGAAATTAGCTTTAAAAAGGTATGATATTTTCCAAAGCATACCAAAATACAGAGTATTAGCACAAAGGCTAAAAAAAGTAGTGCTTAGATCTATGGAGTACATTGTAAATAGCTTAAAGTATAGCGAATTTGAAGTATTTGGACACGAAATGGAGTTTAAGCAGGGGAAAGATTATGATCCAATTATTTTAGAGTTGCAAGACGGAAAGAAAGTAGAGATTACAGGAAAAATTGACAGAGTGGATATTGCTAAAACGCCAGAGGGAAACTATATTCGTATTATTGATTATAAATCTTCTATTAAAAATATTGACTTAAATGAAGTATTAGCAGGTTTACAATTACAATTACTAACCTATTTAGATGCAACTTGCAAAAAAGAAGAGGTATTACCTGCAGGTGTATTCTATTTTCCACTTATTGACCCTATTTTAAATAGTGATAGAAGTTTAACAGAAGAGCAGATAAAAGAAGAGTTACAAAAGCAATTTAAAATGAAAGGATTAATTTTAGCAGATGTCAATGTAGTAAAAAAGATGGATACAAACTTAGTGTCAGGTAATTCTAATATTGTTCCAGCATATATCAATAAAGAGGGAGAAGTAAGTGACAAGGCAAGTACTTTAAATAGGAAGCAATTTGAGAATTTACAAAACTATATGGAAAAGATTTTAAAACAAATATCAACAGAAATATTAGAAGGCAATATTAAAATAGAACCATATTATCAGGTGCAAAATAAAAAGACACCTTGTGAGTATTGCATCTATAAATCTATTTGCCAGTTTAATCAAGTGACGAAAAATGATTATCGATATATTTCTAATAATAGTAAGGAGTATGTGCTAGAGCAGATGAAAAAGTGATTGCGGCTTTACATAAAATATGGTATAATAGAAGCATATCTATTATAGGAGGGATATTACTGATGTTATCAACCTTAGTGCAATTTTGTACACAATGGATTGGAACAGACCCTCGGTGGCCCATTCTCATTACTGTTTTACTTGTGATATTAGTCCTAGTAGGACCGAGAAAATGTATGACAATAAAAAAGACAGGAAAAAATAAGTGGACCATATTCTATAGATAAAATATGAATACTAAGGAAAAAAAGGCGACCGAAAGGTCGCTTTCGACATTTTTTAAGTTCTAGGAAAGTACATTTATGTACTTGACATAGAAATTAGTTATTACAAATTCTACAACATCTTAAAAAATTTATTTTTTAGATGTTGTTAATTTGTTTTTGGACTTGACGAATTACATATAAATTATATAAAATAAGAAGGAAAATATAAGGCGAAAGTGAGAAATATATGCAAGAAATTTTAAATAGCAATATAGTGTATCAAAACAAAAATGGGATAGAGTATATTCAATTTAAAAAGTTACTAGAATATCCAGAAGTAACACATTGCTATACTTTACGAAGCGGAGATATGCTCAATTTTCCACCAGTTTATAAAGATGAAAAAATGCTAAAACAAAGCTATCAAAGAATTTGTGAGTGTTTGGGTTTAGATGCTCATAAGGTAATGAAACCACATCAAACGCATACAGACAATATAGAAGTTGTAAATGAAGTAAAGCTATTAGAAGATGTGGATGGAATGATTACAAAGCAAAAAGAGTTAGTTTTGCTTACTACTTCAGCAGATTGTACTTCACTATTATTTTATGACCAAACAAAAAAGGCAATAGGGGATGTTCATTCAGGATGGAGAGGAACTTTGCAAGCAATAGGAAAAAAAGCAGTAGAGAAAATGATACAAGAATATGATAGCAGACCAGAAGATATTATTTGCTGTATATGTCCTTGTATCAAACAATGTTGCTTTGAAGTGGAAGAGGAAGTAAAAGAATTATTTGCAAAAGAATATGCCAACTTAAAGAATATAGATAAGATAATTCAAAAAGGAGAAACCATAGAGGGAAAACAAAAATACTATATTGATACTACTGAAATTAATAAGCAACTATTAAAGCAAGTAGGACTAAAGGAAGAAAACATCATAGATAGTGGGATATGCACTATGTGCCATCCAAAGCAGTTTCATTCCTACCGTGTAGATAAGGAACATTCAGGGAGAAATGCAGCAATTATTAGTGTCAGTTAGGGGACACATGTCAGTTTGGGCACGTTAGTTTGCATGACATTTTGGAAAAAATGGAAGAATGTCGTACTTGGGGACAGATATCGTACAAACTAATGTTTACAATTTCGCTATGCTCAATTGCATAAGTTATCTGTAACTCATTTCATTCGAACAGCTAACTTAACGTCCAAAAGTGCGACAAAAAGGAGAAAATATATGATACCAGATAAATTAAAAAAGGGAGATACAATTGGGCTGATTGCACCGTCTAGCCCAGTAGAGAAAGATGATTTAGAAGTGATTAATAATTCCATTTTATTAATGGAAAGTGCAGGATTTAAAGTGAAGTTTAGCAAAAATGCTTTGGCGAATACCTTAGGGTATGGAACAACAGCTAAACAAAAGGCAGAGGACATTAATGAAATGTTTGGAGATGAAGAGGTAAAAGCAATTTTTAATATTTCAGGAGGATTTAATTCTAATTGTACTTTTGAATATTTAGACTATGATAGAATGAAAATTCACCCTAAAATTATTTGTGGATTTAGTGATTCTACCTCCATACTAAATGCAATATATAGCAAAACAGGATTAGTTACTTTTCATGGTCCTACATTTAAGTCATTAACCTCTTGGCAAACTCAATATGGCTATGAAGAAGTTATGAAGCGATTTGTAGAGGGTGGCTTGCTATTGGGAAAAATGGAAGATGAATATACAACCATTCAAGATGGAGTAGCAAAAGGAATACTAGTAGGTGGAAACCTAAGTTTAGTAAATGAGATGGCAGTAGGGGCATATAGCATTGATTTTACTGATAAGATATTGTTTTTAGAAGAACTATTTTTAGAAACACCACCAGAATTAGTTAGCAATTATTTATATCATATGAAACAAAATGGAGTATTTGACAAGATTAAGGGATTATGGATTGGAAATTATGATGGAAGTATTAGTTTAGAAAGAATTTTGTTAGATACTTTAGAAGGGGAATATAAATTTCCAATTATTAAGTCTAATAATTTTGGACATATTGATAAAAAAGTAGTTATTCCAATTGGAGCAATGGCAAAAATAGATACCAATCAAAAGATAAAAATAGAATTAGTAGAAAATTGTGTAAAATAAGACGAACACGAGATGAAGAGAAGAAGGAATCTGTAATAAAAGAAGGAATAGAATATGTATGAAAATTGGGATGAATTAGAAAATGGTATCCAAAATTGCCAGAAGTGTAAATTGTGTCAAAGAAGGCAACATATTGTTCTTGGAGAAGGCAATAGAGAAGCTAAATTAATGTTTATAGGGGAAGGACCAGGAGCAGATGAAGATGCACAAGGGCTACCATTTGTAGGAAAAGCAGGAAAACTTATGAACAAGGCCTTTCAAGGATTAGGAATTGATAGAAGTACAGTATATATTACAAACATTGTAAAATGTAGGCCTCCTGCTAACCGAGTTCCAGAGGAAGAAGAAGCAGTGGCATGTTTAGATTACTTGAGAAGTCAAGTAATGTTAGTAAAGCCACAGCTAATTGTTCTTTTAGGAAGCACAGCCTTAAAGAATATCTTGGGAAAAGAGTATGGAATTACTGCTTGTAGAGGCAAGTGGATTGAACAAAAAGGAATCTGGTATATGCCAACATGGCATCCAGCAGCACTACTAAGAGATGAAAATAAAAAGGTTGAATTTTGGAAAGATTTGAAAGAAGTTACAAAAAAGTTTCAAGAATTAAATTAGGAAAAAGGGTGTAAGAGATGAAAGAAGAAATAAAAGAAAAAGCAGAATATTGTTTAAATTGTCAAAATCCACAATGTAGAATAGGTTGTCCATTAGGAAATCATATTCCAGACTTTATAGCACAAGTAAAGCAAGGGGATTATCAAAAAGCTTATGAGATTTTATGTGAGACTACAGTATTACCAGCAATTTGTGGTAGAATTTGTCCGCATCAAAAACAATGTCAAGGGAAATGTATTAGAGGTATTAAAGGAGAACCTGTTTCTATTGGAGAGATAGAGAAAACAGTAGGTGATTGGGCATTAGAGAAAGAGGATAGTTTGCTAAACTGTTACCTAAAGCAAGGAATGCCAAAAGAGACGAATGGAAAGAAGGTTGCGGTTATAGGGGGAGGACCAGCAGGACTAACTGCTAGTAGTTTTCTTAGAAAATCAGGATATGAAGTAACTATTTATGAAAAACAAAAAGACTTAGGGGGAATTCTAAAGAGAGGTATCCCAGAATTTAGGCTAAGTAAAGATATTGTAGAAAAGGTAATTGCACAAATCTTGTCTTTAGGAATTCATGTAGAATATGAAAAAGAATTAGGAAAAAATTTGAATATAGCAGAACTAGAAAAAGAATATGATGCTATCTTTTTAAGTATAGGAGCTAATATTCCAAGAAAAATGATGATAGAAGGAGAAGAATTAGAAGGCGTATTTGGAGGAAATTCTTTATTAGAATTGGGAAATCATCCAGATTACCATGGAAAGAAAGTATCTATCATTGGTGGTGGAAATGTTGCTATGGACTGTGCTAGAACTATTAAGCGTTTAGGAGCAGAGCAAGTAGTGGTGATTTATAGAAGGTCAGAAGAGGAAATGCCAGCAGAAGTAAAGGAAATAGAAGATGCCAAACAAGAAGGAGTTGAATTCCTATTTTTAACCAACATCACCAAAGTATTAGGAAATGAAAAAGTGGAACAAATTGAATGTATTAAGACAATGCTAGTGGAAAAAGAAGGAGAAAAGAGGAAAGTTCCAGTAGATATAGAAGATAGTAATTATTGCATACCAATGGATTATGTAGTAATGGCAGTGGGAGGAAAGGCTGATAAAGAGATGCTAAAAGAACAAGATATAGCGATAGGAACTAGAAAATATGTATCAGTAGATGAAAATGGTAAAACTTCTAATCAAAAAGTATTTGCTGGAGGAGATGTAGTAGGGCAAACTGCAACAGTGGCCTGGGCAGCAAGAGATGGTAGAGAAGTGGCAAAAAAAATAGTAGAGTATTTAGAAGAAAATTAATAGATATAGGCGTTCTTTGAATTAATATATCCAAAGGTAGTGTTGTCAATTTTATGAAAGACTTCAACATGAAAAGTGGAGATGGGATAAAGAACATATTCTACTGATGATGCTACTTTACTAATTCCAACATATGGAAAAGGAAAAATATATAGAAGAAACGAATATCTTAAATAGATATATAGGGAATCTAGTCCATGTTTGTGTTCTTTAAATGACTATAGAAAGTCTTTAAAAGAAAAAGTTGTTAAATAGATTAAAGAAATATAAAGAAGCAAGGAAAAAACTTTTATACACATCGATTTAAAGAGTTTTTAATGTGTATCTATTGCTTTAGAAAGATTATTGTGTTATTATGAAAGAATAATGGACTAAAGTGTCCATTATTCTTTGCTTACTTCTACAAACTCAGCCTGTTAAAAAGATAAGAAATAACCAGCAGTTATTTCTGGTAAAAGAATTTATTAGTATTTTCATATAAATCATCTAAACTAATTTTAAAGACTAATGAAAATGCTTTTGCCTCAAAATCCTTTACAAGTCGCTTATTGTTTTCTATCTCATATATATCGGCGATATACATAGTTACACCTAACAACTGCATTTCACGACAAAGATTTTCTTGGGAAAGATTTTGAAGTTCACGATATTTTTTTACATTAGTTCCAACAATATTAACATTATTATTAAGTTTTCGAATAGTACTCATAAATGAAACTCCTTTTCATTTATATTGTACAATATCTATATGTAAGAAATGACAAACTGAATTTGTAAGATATAGCAAAAGAATAAAAAGCGAAGGAGGAAGATATGAAGAAAAGAACAAGAATAGTTGAAGTGTTAAAAGGTGAAATTGGTATCACTCTTGTAGCCTTAGTTGTAACAATTGTGGTTCTATTAATTTTAGCAGGAATAACACTTACTTATGTATTAGGAGACAATAGCATATTTAAGCAAGCATCAAATGCCAAATTAGAGACAGAGTTGGCAAAAATAGAAGAACAGGCAGGAATTATTTATTCTGATAAATTTATTGAGAAGCAAGAAGGAAAAGTAAAGAACAGGGAAGTCATAGATAAACTAATTGAAAATGGAAACAAAATAGAAATAAAAAGTATAGGAGAAGTTAATATCATAGGGGTTGAGATAGAACCATCAGAAGTTGTAATGAATCAGAACGAAAAATCAACAATAATAGTAAATTTAAAAGAACTAGAAGACGCCGATAATTATTATGCAGTTGTAGATGGAAGTTATTATAAAATAAATTTTTATAATAATTCCTTAAGTATAGAAAGAGAAGCAACAATTCCAAATGAAAGTATAGTTGAAAGTATAGACATAGAAGTGGAAAATAATTATGACACAACAATTATAACAGATATACAAATAAATCAAGACGAAAAAACAATAGAATTAACAAGTGGAATGGCAAATGGAAAAACAACTATGATAGTAAAATATGGGAGTAAGACAGTAGACTGTCCAATAATAGTAAGAGATGAAACAGACTGGGAGTGGATGAATAGGGTAGCAAAAGCAATTGCTAATGACAGTAAAATCAACAACACTAGTGATATTGCTATTGGAAAAACAGAAAAGGGAGAAAGTTATAAGATAGAAGTTGGCGGAATTTATAAAGTAAAATATGATGGACAAATTAGAAGAGTAAGAGTATTAGGATTCAAACATGACTACTTGGTAGATACATCTGTATATGGTGGAGAACATATAAGAGCTGGAATTAGTTTTGAATTTTTAGATTTAATGACAGGAAGCACAGCTGTTCAACAGAATTCAAGCAGTATTAATTCTGGTGGGTGGGGTTCAACAAAAATGCGAATATTTTTAAATGGAACAGAAGGAAAAGAAAAATTGAGTAATAAAGATTATATCAAGCAAGTAAAGAAGAAGTATATAGAAACTTATAATATTGCAAGTAGTGTAACAACATGTAATGACTACTTATGGCTATTAGCAGCAAGTGAGATAGTAAATAGTGGATATACAAATGGAGCATATGGACATGCAATAACGTCAGAGGGAAATCAATATAAATATTACCAAGGTGTAAAAGAAGAATGGAATGTGGCAAGCCAAGAACGAGTTAAATATGATGGTTCAGGAAATAATAGTAATTGGTGGCTTCGCTCTCCATATGCTCTTGCCAATAGAGGGTTTTGCAATGTTTTTCACTCAGGAGAAATTAACGCAAATGGAGATTCAAGTAGTCCAGGAGGCACCTCACCAGGTTTCAGCATTTAACCAAATGAAAAATAAGCCAAGGGTATGCAAAAAAAATATATAGTCGTAAGTCACGAGAGAACAATTGATTATTCTCTCGTTTCTTTATTTTTCTCAACAGAAATTAATTCGCCTACTTCACAATCTAAAAACTGACACATGTCTTCTAAATACTTAAAGGAGATAGACGTGGTTTCATTTTTTAAAACTCGATTAAGATTACGAGAAGTAATGTTCATATTTTTACAAAGCCAATATTTGCTCTTTCCACGCTTTTTTAGTAGTTTTTCAATATTAAAATTTACCATATTTTGCCCCAATGATTCCTTTCATCTAATATAGTTAAATTTTAATATAAATGAAAAACTAAAATAAGATATTTGAAAATAGCCGACATAAAATGTCAAAATAAATCTATAAGTTAACAAAATAGTTTTTGATAATAAAAAACAACCCTTCAGTTATACTAAAGGATTGTTATCTATCAATTTAATTCCATTCTTTTTCCTTATTCCAAGAGAATAGATTTCTTAATACTTTAAACAAATTAGCAATTTTAGACTCTTTTACAGGAACAATTGCAACATTATTTAAAATAGCTTCATATCTATCTTCTAAAGCAACCATTTTATCAATATAGTAATTATTAAAATGACTATAGCCGTCTGTAATACCAATATAATTTTTATAATTATATAATTTTGCTCTATAAATTTCAATTGCCTCTGTGGTAGTAAGTTTATTGAATTCATTGTTGAAATAGGCAGTAAATATAATATTTTGTGTTTGCATAAAGGTTTTCTTTAAGTCTCTTTTATATTTATCTATTTTATTTGCAATTTTTTCAGCTTTATTTCCTTCGCAATCATCCTCTAGCAATTGATTATTTAGCTTAATAATTTTTTCTTCTGTATTTAGTAAAAAGTCTAAATTATCTTGTATTTTAGAAAAAGATTTCTTACCACAAACTTCTATTAAATTAACTTTAAATTGGTCATTACTAAATAGAGTACTATCACATAAAACATCATTTCCAACAAGATAAGCTAACTGTTGCACTAAATTACACAAAAGAGGGTAGTACGAAGGACTAGTAGTTGGAAGTGAAATATCATAATATTTTACAATATCAGGCTCTTGCTTTAATACTTTTGCGGTTAATAATTGAACTGCACCTTCATTCAATGCCATACCATAAGTCTTAAATTCTGTAAAGTCACAAAGACCTAAACGAACTAAAGTACCTTTAGCATCTTTGGTTTCTTGGATATAATGGATAAATTCATGAACAGCTAATTTTTCTAATTCCTCTAAAGGAATGCCTTGCTTAAAATAAATAGAAGAACTTTTGTAAAAATAGTTTGCTTCAGCAAAGCCATCTGGCATACGAACAATATACATAGGTATACGAGCAAGCTCAATGAATAATTGACTAGACACAAAATGAGCTCTTGGAAAAGCTTTGCAGATTTTTTCTGCAGAACTTTTTGCAAGAGTATTAACGCTTAGTGTATCTAGCCTACCAACTATTTCAATACCATCTTTTCTTAACTCAGCTTCAATGTTCATCCTATTTTTAGGTTTCTCCTTAGTGATAATTTCCTTTATTATACAACATAATACAACAAAAATGTATGACAAATTGTTTACAATTATATGACATTTACATGACGAAATGGAAAAGGGGATGGTTCTAATTTCCAATAAAATTTGGAAATTAGAACCGTCCCTTTTTCCGTCTAGTTCTTATTTTACAACAATATTATAAATCTTATTCTTTACATAGATTTCCTTTACAATTGTTTTGTCAGCTGTTGCGTTTTGAACTTGGCTATTACTATGAACTAATTGTTTTACTTCTTCTTCAGGAGTATCTACTGCAATAGATATAGTAGATTTTAATTTTCCATTTACTTGAATAGGAAGTTCAATTGTATTTTCTACAGTTTTGTCTTCGTCATATTGTGGCCAAGGTGTTTCGGCAATTGTTTTAGTATTTCCCAATATTTGATAAAGTTCTTCTGTCATATGAGGGGCAAATGGATTTAATAATTGTAAGAAAGTATTAAATTCTGCTTTATTAATCCTTTTTGCACGGTAAAATTCATTTGTCATACTCATAAAAGTAGAAACTGCTGTATTGAATTTCATTTCTTCAATATCACTAGAAACTTTTTTAATTGCTTGGTGCATCATTTTTTCAAATTCAGGGGAGTAGGTATCTCCTTCTACTAACATATCTTGCATATTCCAAACTCTATCTAAGAATTTAGCACAACCACGTATACTTTCCATAGACCATGGAGCGGTTTGATCAAAAGGCCCCATAAACATTTCATAAACACGGAAAGTATCTGCTCCGAATTCATTGACAATATCATCAGGGTTAATGACATTACCTTTTGATTTGGACATTTTTTCACCATTGCTACCTAAAATCATACCATGTGAAGTACGTTTTGCATATGGCTCTTTTGTTGGCACTAGTCCAATATCATATAAGAACTTATGCCAAAAACGAGAATATAGTAAGTGTAAGGTAGTGTGTTCCATACCACCATTATACCAATCAACTGGTCCCCAGTATGCTAGTGCTTCTTTAGAAGCTAAAGCGTTATCATTATGTGGATCCATATATCTTAGATAATACCAAGATGAACCAGCCCATTGAGGCATTGTATCAGTTTCCCTTGTAGCTGTTCCTCCACAATGTGGACAAGTAGTCTTTAACCATTCAGTTTGTTTTGCTAAAGGAGACTCTCCATTTTCACTAGGTTCATAATCTTCAATATCTGGTAAAACAAGTGGTAGTTCTTCTTCAGGAAGTGGAACCCATCCGCATTTTTCACAATGTACCATTGGAATTGGTTCACCCCAATAACGTTGTCTTGAAAATACCCAGTCACGTAATTTGTAATTTACCTTTTTGGTACCAATACCTTTTTCTTCTAAGTATTGGATAACAGTAGGGATAGCTTCTTTTACAGTCAAACCATTTAAGAAACCTGAATTAACTAAAGTTCCAGAAGATACATCTGTAAAGGCTTCTTTTTCAATATTACATTTAATAGTACTATCATTTGCTTCAATAACTTGAATAATTGGCAAATGAAATTTTTGTGCAAATTCCCAGTCACGAGTATCATGAGCAGGAACAGCCATAATAGCACCAGTACCATAAGTAATTAAAACATAATCAGAAGCCCAAACTGGAATTTCTTTTCCTGTAAGTGGGTTAATAGCTTTAATTCCCTTTAATTCTACACCGGTTTTTTCTTTGTTTAGTTCAGCACGTTCAAAGTCAGATTTTAGACTTGCTTGTCTTTGATATTCTTTTACTTCGTCTAAGTTTGTAATTTTTCCTTCTAATTCTTTAATCATAGGGTGCTCAGGGGCAACTACCATGTAAGTAGCACCGAATAAAGTATCAGGTCTTGTGGTGTAAACTACTAATTCTTTATCAGAATCAGCAATTTTAAATTTTACTTCAGCACCTTCACTTCTGCCAATCCAGTTAATTTGTTGTGCCTTAATTTTATCTAAGAAATCTACTTCATCTAAATCATCAATTAATCTTTGAGCATATTCTGTAATTTTAAGCATCCATTGACTTTTTTCTTTCTGAACAACAGGGCTTCCACAACGCTCACAAACACCATTTACTACTTCTTCATTAGCTAAGCCTACTTTACAACCAGTACAGAAGTTAATTGGCATAGTAGTTTTATATGCTAATCCATGTTTATATAGTTGAATAAAAATCCATTGTGTCCATTTATAATAATTAGGGTCAGTGGTATCTACTTCTCTTGACCAGTCAAAAGAAAAACCTAATGCTTTTAATTGCTCTCTAAAGTGATTAATGTTTTTTTCAGTTGTAATCTTAGGGTGTACATGATTTTTAATAGCATAATTTTCAGCAGGTAAACCAAAAGCATCAAATCCGATAGGGTATAGTACGTTATATCCATCCATACGTTTTTTTCTAGCGATAATGTCTAAGGCTGTATAACTACGTGGATGACCAACATGAAGGCCTTGCCCAGATGGATAAGGAAATTCAATTAATCCATACCATTTTTTTTGATTTGAGTTTTCTTTGGCATAAAAGGTTCCTTCCGTGTACCACTTATCTTGCCATTTTTTTTCAATTTCTTTAAAGTTATATCCCATTTACTTTCATCTCCTTACATTAGTAGCCATATTATATCGCATTTTGTAGGGAAATGAAAGAGGGAAGAGGAAAAAAGTAAATAAAAAAGGCTTTCTCGTAAGAGATAGCCTTTAAAGATGTATACACCTTTACTGGAGGTAAGCTTTAAGTTGTTCGAAAACACCAACCTTGCTAACGACATATACCGAATCCTTCTTTGCGGAGGAATGCGCCTGCACTGTCCAATCCGAACGGAAAATGACAACTGAGCCATTCTTCGAATGGAAGAATGCAAGTGGAGTCGCATCCGCAACTTTCCAACCATGGAACAAATCAGCATAAAGGTCAACGCCGTGAGCCGAGATGGACAAAATGGTCAGAGTGCGAATAGATTCCGTGATGTTAAGGGCTTTTTGAGATTTTATTAAATAATAAATCTCCTTATAATTGAAGTTTTGCGGGGATGCTGCTTCGAGAATTCTTTTTGTAACAGCGGGATCCCGAAGGTCAAATGTCATAGCAAGATACCTCCAAAAATAAAATGTGAGCAAATTAACTCAACGCGTTTCATTATACCACAAAGAAAAATTTAAGACAAGTAATTTATGTCGGTAGTAAAAGAAAATCTAAAAGTCATTCATAAATATAAGAAAAAATGCATGTTTATCCGTTGAAATATACATAAAATGGTGATATAATCTTTTAGTACGGTTAAATACCGTAAAATAAAAAGGGAAATGTCCCAGAAAGGATGGTAACAATGTCGTTACCGAATCATGAGAGGGAGAAGCGGTGTTATGAGAAGTGTGAGAAACTGATTGTTCAGTTACAGGGACTCGGGCGTGAACTTGAGGACATTGCTTTAGATCACGGGGAAGCTGGTGTCGAGAATGTGGCTCGAGTTATCTCTGAACTCAAGCAGGTGCAAAACAAACTCGCCATCATTGGACTCAATACAATTCAGCGTGAGTATACGACAAGTGGGCCAAAATAAAAGCAGAAGGCATTTTCCAATCCCTAGTGCCGTGTAAGCGCTAGGGAAATTTTTAGAAAGAAGATAGATTATGATTTCAAGATATTCGGACCAAACTAAGAAGATAAAAGAAGAAGAAATAGAAGAAGCAGCTAGAGAAATAAAAAATGGAAATCTAGTGTTATTTCCAACAGAAACCGTATATGGAATAGGTGCAAATGCTTTGGATGCAGAAGCAGTAAAGAAAATCTTTATTGCAAAAGGAAGAGCACAGGACAACCCATTAATTGTACATATATCTAATATTCAAATGCTAGAAGATATTGTAGCCAATATAGGAGTACTAGAACATAAGCTAATTGAAAAGTTTTGGCCGGGACCTTTAACTGTTATTTTTCAAAGAAAAAGTAAAGAAGTTATACCAAACGTTGTGACTGCCAATTTAGATACGGTTGGGATACGTATGCCAAGTAATCTAATTGCTAAAGAACTAATTGAGAAATCAGGTGTACCAATTGCAGCACCTAGTGCAAATGTTTCAGGAAAACCAAGTGGAACAAAGGTAGAGGACATTATATCAGAATTAGACGGAAAAGTAGCATATATTTTAGATGGTGGATTGACTGATATAGGGTTAGAATCTACTGTTATCAAGGTGGAGAATAATAAGATTGATATTTTAAGACCAGGAAAAATTACAAAAGAACAACTAGAACAAGTAGTAGAAGAAGTAGAAATAGATAAACATGTTTTAGAAAAAGTGGAACAAAATGAAGTAGTTAGTTCTCCAGGAATGAAATATCGCCATTATGCACCAAATACAAAATGTATGATGATATATAGCAAGGTTGAAGAAGAAATGATAGACAAAATTAATGAAGTTACAAACCAGATGAAGCAAGAAAATAAAAAGGTATTAGTAATAGGAAAACAAGAACGTTTAGATAGCTATATAGCAGACGAAAAATGGAATATGGGGAAGACTTTAGAAGAAGTTGCCAAAAATATTTTTACTCTTTTAAGAAAAGTAGACAAAGAACAAGTAGATTTAGTTATTTTGGAAGGAGTAGGAGAGAAAGGACTAGGATTAGCGATAACAAATCGCTTAATTCGTGCTTGTGCCTATAACTATATAGTAGTCTAATACATTGTATCAAAAAGAAAGATATTGTAAGTTGATAAAGCTTACAATATTTTTTAAATAAATGAATAATTATTACCAAAATTTCTCATACTAAAATTAAACCATAGAAGTATCTATTTCTCTTTAGAAATGGATATGGAGAAAGAGAGTTGAGTTAAGTATGAGAACAGGTTGGAAAATAGCAATAGCTTTTGGTATTATGCTTCTATTTTTAATAGGTGTGATAACAGGTGTCTATTTTTATGAAAAAGATAGAATAAAGGATAGTAATATAGGAACAAAACAATTAGCACATTTAGAACAACAAGAAAATGAAAATCAGGTGGAAAATGATGTAGTATCTACTTCAACGTCAGAAACAAAACTATCTCCAAATTGTACCATTACAGAAAAGCAGTATTTTAAAGGGTGCGACCATTTTATTAAAGAAATCAAAGAAATTCCAGAAGAATGGATAAATTTCACAGAAGAGCAAGTAAAAGAACAATATGCAGATTGGAAAATAGAGAGCCTTATAAACAATGAAATCATTGTGTCACAAGAAAAAGAAGGATATTGCGGAATGCATTATGTGGTAAGAGAACATGGAGAGGTGTTAGGAATTTATACAACAGATGAAACAGGAGAAGAGACATGGAAAGAAGATACAGATATTGCAACAAGATATTTAACAGAAGAAGATTTAATCAAAGTACAAGAAGGAATTAAAGCAATTGGTGATGACCAATTGCATTCTGTGCTAGAAGATTTTGAGTAAGCGTCAGGTTGGGGACGTTCCTTTTTCTGACAAAACTGTCATACTGGGGACATACCTTGAAGATAAATGATAGAGGTGTGTCCCTAACCTGACAAAAGTGTCAGAAAAAGGAACGTCCCCAACCTGACACTTTTGGTTTAATTTTTGTTTTCAATTTTTAAATTTTCTTTTTTCAAATATCCTTGTCTATAGAAGGTGATGTAATACATAATAAGGGAGAAAATAGTAGTGGCAATAGCTAAGTAGTAAATTATCATATCAAATTGTGGAAGTGGACCTATTGAATTGATAGGATCTTCGGCAATGGTATTCCAATATTTAATACCAAAAGAACATACAATGGCAATATAGAAGAGGACAGTAGATAATTTACCATACCATCTACTAGATACTACAAGTTCTTTTCCATAAAGGAAAGAGGCACCTGCTATCATTGCTGCTTCTTTTAAAGCAACAATGGCGATTATCCAAAATGGAATGATATTCTTTAGCATTAAGGCAATCAATACTGAGATTTGTGTTGCCTTATCTGCTAAAGGGTCTATGAGCTTTCCGAAATTGGTGATAAAGTTAAATTTTCTAGCAATAAAACCATCTAATACATCTGTTAAACCAGAAATAGTAAGAAAGATAAAGGCCATGAGGTAATTATCTACTACTAAAGCGTAAATAACAAATGGTATTAAGAAAAATCTTGCTACTGTTAAAATATTAGGTATATGTTTTGCCATAACTATTTCTCCTTATCATATAGCGACTCATGATTAATCGATTAATTTACAGTTTTTACTGAAAATGTTAATTGGTTTGCTTCTAAATCTATAGTGACAGTTTGACTATTTAAAAGTTCTTTACGTAGTATTTTTTCAGATAATTCATCTTCTAAATATCTCTGAATAGCTCTTCTCAAAGGCCTTGCACCATATTTAATATCTGTTCCTTTTTCTAATAAGAATTTCTTAGCTTGCTCAGATACAACCATAGTAATATCCTTATCAGCTAGTGCTTTTTTTGTATCTTCTAACATTAAATCTACAATTTGTATTAATTGGTCTGGATTTAATTGTTCGAAAATAACGATTTCATCAATTCTGTTTAAAAATTCAGGTCTAAAAGTTTCTTTTAAACTATCCATCACTTTATTCTGATCCATTCTAGTTCCACCAAAACCAATAGAATTAGTGTTTTGATTAGAACCAGCATTAGAAGTCATAATTAAAATGGTATTTTCAAAACTAACAGTATTTCCTTGACTATCTGTTAAACGTCCATCATCTAATACTTGAAGTAGAATATTGAACACATCAGGGTGTGCTTTTTCAATTTCATCTAATAAAACAATAGAGTAAGGGTTACGTTTTACCTTTTCTGTTAATTGTCCTGCGTCATCATAACCTACATATCCAGGAGGTGAACCGATTAACTTAGAAGTAGAGTGTCCTTCCATATATTCAGACATATCAATACGAATAATGGCATCTTCTTTTCCAAACATCTCATAGCTAAGTGATTTAGCAAGTTCTGTTTTACCAACACCAGTAGGACCAACGAAGATAAATGAAGGTGGCCTTTTTGTACTTTTTAATCCAGCACGATTACGACGAATAGCTCTTGAAACTGCCTCAACTGCAGATTGTTGTCCAACTACTCTTTTGTGTAAGTTTTCTTCTAAATTTAGTAACTTTTGTGTTTCAGCCTCTGTGATTTTCTTCACAGGAATTTTTGTCCAACTTTCGATAACTTCTGCAATATCTTGCATAGTTAAGCTCTTTAATTGTAACTTTTTATTCAACTCATCAATTTGTTCCATTAAGCTACATTCTTTAGTTTTTAGTTCAGCTGCTTTTTGATAGTCCTCAGTAGAATCTGCTTGGGCAGCTTCTTCTTTTTCTTCTTGAACAGCTTTTAGTTGATGTTTTAATACTTCTAGTTCATATAGTTCTTTGTTATTTAAGTTAATACGTGAACAAGCTTCATCTAAAATATCAATTGCTTTATCAGGTAAAAATCTGTCATGAATATATTTTTCAGACATGATGACTGTTTGCTTAATTACATCATTAGAGATTTTTACTTTGTGATATTCTTCATAATATTTTTTGATACCTTCCAAAATGTCAATAGAATCTGTAACAGAAGGCTCTTCTACAATAACAGGCTGAAATCTTCTTTCTAAGGCACTATCTTTTTCAATGTATTTACGGTACTCTTTTAGTGTAGTAGTTCCAATTAATTGAATTTCGCCATTGGATAGGGAAGGTTTCAAAATGTTAGCTGCATTCATAGAATGTTCTGCATCACCTGCACCAATAATATTGTGAATTTCATCAATGACTAAAATGATATTTCCTAAAGACTTACATTCGTCAATAATAGACTTCATACGAGCTTCAAATTGACCTCTAAATTGAGTGCCAGCAACGACTGCGGTCATATCTAGTAAATATACTTCTTTATTTAATAACTTAGCAGGAACCTTTCCAGTTGCAATTTTAATGGCTAGACCTTGTGCAATAGCAGTTTTACCAACACCAGGCTCACCAATTAAGCAAGGGTTATTCTTGCTACGACGGTTTAGAATTTGTATCATTCTTTGAATTTCTTTATCTCTACCAACTACCATATCTAACTGATCATTTTTTGCTTTTGGTGTCAAGTTAGTACCAAAGGTTTCTAAAGATTTACGACGTTTGTCTTTTTCTTTTTTGACTTTTACTTTTTTCTTCTCACCAGAAGCACTATTAGAAGAAGTAGTTTCTTCTCCAGAAGCAGAATTTCCAAACATACCTGAGAAAATAGAACCTAAAGGAATTGCACCAAATTGAATTGGTGACTTTTCTTGGCTTAAATCGTCCATGTCCATATCTTCCATTTGCTCTGAAAGGGCGTCAACGTCCATATTTTGTGTTAAATCAGACATCATAGTTTCGATCTGTTTTGTCATATCATCTAAATCTTTTTCAGACAAATTTGCTTGTTTCATTAAAGATTCCATTGGGTTGATACCTTGCTTTTTAGCACATTCATAACAGTATCCTTCCATTTTTTGCTTACCATCTTCACCTTGTTTGTTAATGAAAACAACAGCTTGATTTTTATTACAAATTGAACATAACATAAATTTCAACATAACTCCATTCTTTAAAATTTGCTCCTTATATCATACCGCAAAATAGGCGATAAGTCAATGTGATATAGGCAATTTTAAAGAATGCTTAAGGATTTTGTGGACTTGAAAAAAATGGATATCTGTGATATGATGGGCAAATAAGAAAGGGACAAGTTATGAAAAAGAAAATTAGTATTACAATATTGGTTATTGTAGTAATGATAATAGCAATTTGTGTGATGGGAAATATGATTGGAAAATCGCAAGAGAATAATAATGGACAATTTAGAATTGTGACAACTTTTTATCCTATTTTTATTATGACAAGCAATATTACACAAGGTGCGCAAAATATAGAGTTAGTAAATATGGCAGATATGAACGCAGGTTGTTTACATGATTATACTTTAAGCACTACAGACATGAAGAAGCTAGAGAAGGCAGATGTTATTGTACAAAATGGACTAGGATTAGAAAATTTTATGGATAAGATATGGAATACTTATTCTGAAATTAAAGTCATTGATAGTAGCAAAAACATTACTAGTAAAATAGAAGAAAACGGGGAAGCCAATAACCATATTTGGACAAGCCTTTCTAACTATATAATACAAGTAGAAGAAATTGCAAATAGATTAAGCCAGATAAATCCTGAAAATGAAGAAGTTTATAAAAGAAACAAAGAAAGCTATATAAAGCAACTAAAAGAATTACAAGAAAGATATCAAACAGAATTAACAAATTTAAAAGGAAAAAAGGCAGTTTGCTTAAATGAAGCATTTAGTTATTTAGCAAAAGAGGTAGGGCTAGAAATTATATCTATTGAAACAAACCATGAGGAAAGTAGCTTATCAGCAGAGAAAATGAAAGAACTTATTGAAATCATGAAAAAAGAAAACATTAAAAGTATTTTAGTAGATAAAGAAGATAATTTAAAAAGTGCACAGACTTTAGCAAATGAAACAGGTGCAAAGATTTATGAATTACAATCAGGACTAACAGGAGATGGATCAAATGACAGTTATCTTCACATTATGAAAAATAACTTAATGACTTTGAAAGAAATATTGTAATATACTAATTTTGCCGTTCAATTTCGTTAAACATTAAATGATAAGAAAGGAAGGAAGTCAAATGGAACAGTCAGCTGCATGTGGATTACATTGTACCAAAATGAATCATATTGGTGTAAAGTTTGGTAAAGAAGTTATTTTAAAAGATGTCAATATTCATATCCATTGTGGACAGTTAACTGTTATCATTGGGCGAAATGGAGCAGGAAAATCTACTTTACTAAAAGCTATTTTAGGAGAAGTAGAACATACTGGAAATATTACTTTTATGGATATGAAGGAAAAGGTAGCCAAGAAAATAAAAATTGGTTATGTACCACAAGCGATTAATATTGAAAGACATATGCCAACAACAGTGTATGACTTATTTGCTTCTTGTATTTGCCATATACCAGTTTTTCTAAAAAAGGATAAAAAGATTTATCAAGAGATAAAAAATCAACTAAAACTATTTGGAGCAGAAAAGTTAATTGATAAAAGCATTGGAGACTTATCAGGAGGAGAACTACAAAGAGTATTACTTTCCATTGCTACAAAGCCAGTACCAAATTTATTGATTTTAGATGAACCAGTTTCAGGAATTGACAAAAATGGAACACAAGATTTTTATGAATTAGTAAATAACTTAAAAACAAAGTACGACATGTCTATTTTACTTGTTTCACATGACTTAGAATTAGTAAAAAAATATGCAGATAAGGTCATTTTATTAGATAAAGAAGTAATCAAAGAAGGTACACCAGGGGAGGTATTTAACAGTTTAGCGTTTAGGGAGAGATTTGAATAAATAGTGTCGCACTTGGGGACGTTAGTTTATGCGACATGTGTCCCCTTATGTGACATTTTACCAATTTCTTACAAAATGTCGCATAAACTAACGTCCCCAAGTGCGACAAAAAGGAGAAAAAAATGGAAGCAATTTATGGAATATTAGAAACAATTTTGCCATTTGAATTTATGGAATATGCTTTTATGAAAAATGCTTTTCTTGCCATTATTTTGATTTCACCGATTTTTGCCATATTAGGTACAATGATAGTGAATAACAAAATGGCCTTCTTTTCTGATGCTCTAGGACATTCGGCATTAACAGGAATTGCAATAGGTATGGTACTAGGGATTTCTAATATGAATATTTCCATGATATTTTTTGCAATTGGATTTGCACTGTTATTAAATTTTGTAAAGAATAAGACAAACTATGGAGCAGATACCATTATTAGTGTGTTTTCTTCTATAGCCATTGCATTAGGTTTAGCAATGCTTGCACAGAGCGGTAATTTTAATAAATATTCTAGTTATTTAGTAGGTGATATTTTAAGTATTAGCCATATTGAAATTTTATACTTATTCTTAGCTTTTATTGCAGTTGGTGTGTTTTGGTATTTTACGTTTAATAAGCTAAATGTAACAAGCATTAATTCTACTTTGGCAAAAAGTAGGGGAATGAATACAAAATTAATTGATAATATTTTTGTAGTTTTAATTGCTATTATTGTTATGATTTCTATTCGTTGGATTGGTATTTTATTGATTAATTCTTTACTCATTTTACCAGCTGCTTCTAGTAGAAATGTAGCTAAAAATATGAGAAGTTATCATTTGATATCTATAGTATTTTCATTATTTTCAGGCATAACAGGATTAATCATGTCCTACTATTGGAATATTCCAACAGGACCAATGATAGTATTAATTTCAGGAGTGATTTATTTTATTACATTCGGTCTTAAAAAGGTTGTGAAAGAGTAAGTAAAGAAAGGAAAAATTATGACTATTTTAGAATTTATGTTAAGCCATAAAGAATATTTAGAGGATTTTATAACAAGAAGCACTTATCATTCAAATGCAATTGAAGGGAGTACTCTTACTTATGCTGAAACTTATGCTATTTTATATAATGATAACAGCTTTAAGATTCAAGGAAAAGAGCCAAGAGAAATTTATGAAGCGATTAATCATAAAAAAGCTTTAGAATTGGTTTTTCAAAATATACAAAATAATGGAGAATTAGACGAAAGATTTATTAAGCATCTAAATGAAAGGATTAATAAAGATATTAAAGGAATAGAGGGATATAGAAAAGTACAAGTATTTATTCAAGGGAGTGAGCATATTCCGCCAGAACCAGAAAAAGTACCAAATTTAATGTTATACTATATTTACAATTATGAGCATGACGAACAAGAGATATTTACTAAAATTGCGAAATATCATATTGAATTTGAAAAAATACATCCTTTTGAAGATGGCAATGGAAGGACAGGTAGATTGTTAATTAATTATGAGTTGTTGAAGAATAATTTATTTCCAGTAGTAATAGAAAAGGAAGATAGAATAAGATATTTTGAATATCTAAGAAATAACGACAACTTAGGTTTAGCAAAGTGGTTGAAAGAATTATCCGACAGAGAAGAAGAGAGAATAAAAAAGTTTGGATATGTAAAATAATAAACAGTATATGATAAGTTGAAAAATTTATCATATACTGTTTTTGTTATTAAATTCCTAAAATCTTCTTAGCTCTTTCTACATCCATAGAAGTAGCAGAAGGTACACCATCTAATTCGTATTTGAAACCTAATTGTTCCCATTTGAAACGCCCCATATCATGATAGGGAAGAATTTCCACTTTTTCTACATTAGATAAACTAGCGATAAATTCTTTTAGTTTTAACAAATCTTCTTCATGATCTGTAATACCAGGAACTAATACTTGCCTAATCCACATGGGTTTGCCAATACTATTTAGATATTGAGCAAAAGCAAGTTCTTGTTTGTTAGAAATTCCTGTTAAATCTTTGCAGATTTCATCATTGATACATTTAATATCTAATAAGAATAAGTCTGCAAAATCAATCACTTTTTTTATATCTTCAGTTAGGTCAAAGCTTCCAGAAGTATCGATTGCAACATGAATATTATCTTGTTTTAGAATAGGGAGGAGTTCTAATAAAAAATCTAGCTGTAATAATGGTTCTCCACCACTAATAGTAACACCTCCACCAGAAGGCTTAAAGTAGTTTTTATATTTTTCAATTTTAGTTAAAATATCTTCTAAAGAATATTCTGTACCACAACGGCGATCCCACGTATCACGATTATGGCAATATTTACATTTTAAACTACATCCTTGTAAGAACATGACGAACCTGATACCAGGTCCGTCTACTGTTCCAAAGGATTCAAATGAGTGTACTCGTGCGTTCATAATCATTTACTCCTATTATTTAAGGTGTGTCCCCAATCTGACACTTTTGTCAGAAAAAGGAACGTCCCCAACCTGACAAATTAGATTTTTTCATGAATTGTTCTATGAATAACGTCTAATTGTTGTTCTCTTGTTAATTTTGTAAAGTTAACTGCATAACCAGATACACGAATGGTTAATTGTGGATATTTTTCAGGATGTTCCATAGCGTCTTCTAGTAAGCTTCTGTCAAATACGTTAACATTAATGTGATGTCCAGTTTGTGCAAAGAAACCATCTAACATACTTGTTAAGTTATTTGTTCTTGTTTCTTCATCTTTTCCAAGTGTTCCTGGTGTGATAGAGAAAGTATAAGAAATACCATCTTCTGAATATTCATAAGGTAATTTAGCAATTGTGTTCATAACAGCTAAAGCACCATTAGTATCTCTTCCATGAAGTGGGTTAGCACCAGGTCCAAATGGTTCACCATCTTTTCTACCATCAGGTGTAGAACCTGTATTTTTACCGTATACTACATTAGATGTAATAGTTAAGATAGACATAGTAGCTCTTGAATTTTTGTAAGTTGCATGTTTTTCTACTTTTTTCATAAATGTTTTTGTTAATTCAACTGCCATATCATCAACTCTGTCATCATCATTTCCGTATTTAGGGAAGTCACCTTCTACTTGATAATCAACAGCTAATCCTGTTTCATCACGGATAACTTTAACTTTAGCATATTTGATAGCAGATAAAGAATCAACTGCAACTGAGAATCCTGCGATACCACAAGCCATAGTTCTTAAAATATCTCTTTCTTTATCATGTAAAGCCATTTCTAATGCTTCATAAGAATATTTGTCATGCATATAGTGAATCATATTTAAAGCTTTTACATAAGTTTTTGCTAAATATTCCATCATATGGTCAAATTTTTCCATTACTTCATCATAATCTAAATATTCAGAAGTGATTGGTGCAAATTTAGGTGTAATTTGTTTTCCACTCTTTTCATCTCTACCACCATTAATAGCATAAAGTAGAGCTTTTGCAAGGTTTGCCCTTGCTCCAAAGAATTGCATTTGTTTACCAATTTTCATAGCAGAAACACAGCATGCAATACCATAATCATCACCTAAAGTTACTCTCATTAAATCATCATTTTCATATTGAATAGAAGATGTTTTAATAGAGATATCACTACAGAATTTTTTGAATCCTTCTGGTAGGTGAGTAGACCATAATACTGTTAAGTTTGGTTCTGGAGCTGGTCCTAAGTTTACTAAAGTATGAAGCATACGGAAACTATTTTTAGTAACTAAAGTTCTTCCATCAATTCCCATACCACCAATACTTTCAGTTACCCATACTGGGTCACCACTAAATAGGGCATTATATTCAGGAGCTCTTAAGAAACGAACCATTCTTAATTTCATAACAAATTGGTCGATTAATTCTTGAGCAGCTTCTTCTGTTAAACTTCCATTTTTAATATCTCTTTCAATATAGATATCAAGGAAAGTAGAAGTTCTACCTAAACTCATAGCAGCACCATTTTGGTCTTTAATAGCGCCTAAATATCCAAAGTATAACCATTGAATAGCTTCTTTAGCAGTATTTGCTGGTTCAGAGATATCAAATCCATAAGTTTGAGCCATAGCTTTTAAATCATTTAAAGCTAAAATTTGGTCATAAACTTCTTCTCTTTGACGGATTAAATCTTCTGTCATTTCATCTCTATCTAAAAGGTCTAATTCTTCTTTTTTATTTGCAATTAAAGCGTCAACACCATATAGGGCAACTCTTCTGTAATCACCAATGATTCTTCCACGTCCATAACCATCAGGAAGACCAGTGATTAAGTGAGAGCTTCTAGCTGCTCTAATTTCAGGTGTATAAACTGCAAATACACCATCATTGTGTGTTCTTCTTAAATTATGATAAATATATGCTATATCATCATCTACTTTGTATCCATAACTTTCACAAGATTTTTCAACAATACGAATACCACCATTTGGCATAATTGCTCTTTTAAGTGGTGCGTCAGTTTGAAAACCAACGATTTCTTCTAAATCTTTATCAACATATCCAGCTGCGTAACGATTAACACCAGATGGAGTTTTAGTATCGACATCTAATACGTCGCCGTTTTCTCTTTCTTTCTTATATAGGTCTAAAACCTTATCCCATAATTTTGTTGTTTTCTCAGTTGGTTTACTTAAGAAACTGCTATCACCTTCATATGGTGTATAGTTAGCTTGAATAAAGCTTCTTACATCAATTTCTTTTGTCCACTCGCCTTGCTTATTAAAACTGTCCCATTGTTTAAAGTCCATAAAAAAAGCCTCCTTTTTTATTTTATTATCATTTGATACAAACACATTTATAAAAATTTTGCTCATATCCCGTTTATCATATCATAATTTTTGACAATTAGCAACATATTTTATGAAGATATTTTTGCATTGTTACTAAAATGAAAAAAGGCAAGAAAGTACCTTTCTTACCTTAGTATGAACTATTTTAAACAAAATTATTCTTCTTCAGAAATAACTTTAGCCATTTTATAGATTAATTTTTGTTTTTCAGGAGAAACATTATTTAAAATGTCATTAAATTCAGAAGTTAAGTAATTTTCTGAATTACTAGATGTACCATTTAAAATGTAACCTTCTGAAACACCTAAAATTTCACAAATTTGGCTTAATCTTTTTAGGTTAATATGAGAATTTCCTCTTTCAATTCTACTTAAAAATGCAATTGAAACATCTAATTTTTCTGCTAATCTTTCTTGTGTCATTTTCTTATCAGTTCTTGCCTTCTTTAATCTTTCTCCAATAATGGTATAATCAAGTGCCATATTTTTCCCTCCACTTTTTATTAATAATTTATATATAGCATTTATTTATCAAAGTTCACAGAAATACATTAGTTAAAATTAATAAATAAATACAATACAATATCTTTTTATTATTGTGAAACAAAATTGTTAAAATATGCAGAAAATAAAGCAAAAAACTTTGGAAGAATTGGAAAAAGATAGGAGGGTTGAGCTAAAGAAAAAATACAATAACTTTCGACAAAAAATGACATAAAATGTCGAAAGTTGATAAAAATTATAAATATAATGTAAAAACATTGAAATTTGAACTCGACTAGAAAATTTTATAAAAAAATAAAAAACACTTGAAAAAATAATGTGAGTTTGATATATTGATAATAGGTACTCAAGTTGTATAACCAATACAACTAAAAAAGTTTTGAATAAGCAGCCACTTATTCAAAACTAAAAATTAGAAATACTTTGCGATTAAGTATTTTCCATAACTTTAGTATAGCATAAATTAATTGAAAAGCAAAGTATTATACTAAATTTTTTAGTTTGAGTATCACTTTATGAAAAGAAAGGAGTGATGCACATGCGTTATTTAGTTAACAAAAATGCACAAATGCTAACAGGGGATCATAAGCTTCACAAAGACAATTGTAAAATGAAGCCAAATTATGAGAATACTGTGGAATTAGGTGAATTTTATAATTCAGATGTAGCACAATGTGAAGCAAGGAAGCATTACCTAAATGTAAATGGGTGTAAGTATTGTTGTAATGAAATCTATTTGAAAAAATAGAGAAAAGGAAATCGAAAAGTTGGGTGGTAATAGAGATGAAACTATGTGAAATGGCAAATGTTTCTATGGGAATTTTATTAAGTAGAGAAAAACATGAAAAGGGACAAAGACAATATAAGTTATTTGATATAAAAAATTATGAGGAAAATAAAGCATATGATATATTTCATACAGAAAAGGATTTTGATGATAAACTAACAAAAGAAAATGACCTGTTATTTAGGTTGGTATATCCTAACAAAATAGTATATGTTAATAAAGAGCAA
>JAAWNJ010000135.1 GCA_022798895.1 Clostridia bacterium
AAGTGGCTTCGCCACATGTGCAGGTTTGCTTTGCAAACCGCACGAACTAAGGAAACTTAACCTTGTTGTACACGGAAAAATCTGCGATTTTTCCTATACAATAAGAAAAGAGTACTCGGATATGGAGTACTCCCTATTTTGTGTGTTGTTTATACTATATTCTTTTTTTCGACATGTCAAGCACTATTTGCTATGTTTTCCTTTTTGTTTATTTTCTTTTACTCTTTTTTGTTTATGACTTACAGGTTTCTTTTTTGTCTGTTCTTTCTTTCTCTTCTCCCTTGGTGCTTCCAAAATCTCATCTTCAAAGAGTAGTCTTACTTTTTGTTCCATTTTATTAGACCTATCAAAAATTAAAGTAACTTCTTTTTCAAAATCTGGTATCCCTTGTTCTTGTACTTGCCTTTGAATTTGTTCTTTTAAATCTAAGTTTAATAAGAAATCATCCTCTTCTTTATCCCATTTTTCTTCCTGCCTATATTCTTTATTATCCCTCTTCTTAGTATTTTCATATTTTACTGCATCTTCTGCTACCATTAATTCTTGTTGTAGATTTTCTACTAGTTCTACTTCATATCTTTGAGTCTCTATATCCCTTTCTGTTTCCTCTGGCATTTCTTCCAATTCTGGTCCATCTGCTGCTAGTTCAGGTTCATCTTGATAAATTCTTAATCTTACTAATAAAGGATAAATCTTTGTTCCAAATGGTATCATTAAGATATCTTCTTTTAGAAGTATCTTACCTAAGAATAATGCAAGAACATAAATAATACCACCACAAATAATAGAAATAATTGTACTCATTGAGTTGCCTACTACAGTATTTAATCCTTTGTTAATAAAATAGACTACTCCTCCCATTAAGGCCCCTGCTGCAATTGGGCTTACAATCATTCTTCCAAATTCAAAATTTAATCTTAAATTCTTATGAAGTGCAATAATACAAATTAAAAATACAAAGCCTTGTGCTACAATAGAACTAATTCCTGAACCATTAATTCCAATATCTGGATTACTAATTAAAGTAAGGTTTAGCCCCACTTTTATAAATACAGATAACACTATTGCTACTGCTGGTATATAGCTTTTATTCACTCCATATAGTCCACCATTAATTGTTTGATTTAGTGCTACAAATATCATAGAGATAGAACATAAAACAAATACACTTGCTCCATCTGATGCTGTTGGGTAAATTAAATTCAAAATCGGTTGCGCTAAGCTAATGAAACCACAAGCACAAGGAATAATAATTAGTATCGAAGCAAATAGTGAAAATGTCATTCTTTTGGAAGCTGTTTCATAGTCTTTTTTTGCTAACGAAGTTGAAATAACTGGCACTAATGCTGTTGAAAATGCAATATTCACTGCGATTGGTAAAGCTGTTAGAGTATCTACTTTTGATAATATTCCTGTCATGCTCATTGCAAAAGCTTCTAGTTCTTCTTTGATTGGATAGATATTTGCAAAAGCACTCTGAATACATCTACTAACTGTTGTACTATCAATTAAAGGACTAATAATTGAAATAACTGAACTAAAGGTAATTGGAATAGACATTACTAAGATTGTTTTCAATAATTGTCCTGTTGTTTTATGTGCTTCTGGTGAAACCTGCCTTCTCTTTACTTTTATTTTCTTTCTTTTATAATAAGCTATTAAATAGATAAAAGTCAGTACAATAGCACAAGTAGTAGATAAATTACCTCCTGCTGCCATAATATATGGTTCTTTTCCTATTAAAGCATATACAAAAGTGATGGATAATACACAATTTAGAAACTGTTCCAAAATTTGTGAATAACTTGTTGGCTTCATATCATTTAGCCCAGCAAAGTAACCTCTAAATACTGCTGACGCTGCAACAAACACAACAGCTGGTGCTAATACTTGCATGACATATTTTGTGTCTGGTACATTAAATACTACTCTTGCAATTGTCTCTGCTCCAAAAAATAGGATAACGGAAAGGATAAGTCCTACAATAGTAAAGAAGGTCATACAAATTTTAAAAATACGCCTAGCACCTTTATTATCTCCTATTGCTACTCTTTCTGAAACCAGTTTTGAAACAACATTTGGAATACCTATTGAAGATAATGCTAATAACAAAGAATATACTTGATATCCTGCTGAATAATAGCCAAGTCCTGTATCTCCAAATCCTTCAAAATTGGTGATGACTAATTTATAAATAAATCCTAATATTTTTACCATAATTTGTGAAAACATCAAAACCAGGACATTCTTCATAAAGGATGCCCCTTTTTTCTTTTTCACATTAGTATCTTTTGTTCTTCTTGCCATGGAAAGCCTCTTTTCAATTTGATGATACTATCTAAAAAAGCGGATTAACAAATTCTAAATGCTAAAAGCATTAAGAATTTGTAACATACGCAATAACTATCTGCTATGCCAATTGCACAAATTGTTTTAACAATTTGTTGCAATTTCCTAGAATATAGAAATAGTATATAATCATTGTTAAGATTATATACTATTTCTATTTTATTTTTCAACCCTTTATTTTTAGTTCTATTAAAATTTCATTTTTTCTGCAATCCATGCTTCTAATTCATCGATCTTTACTCTTACTTGTTCCATGGTATCTCTATCACGAACTGTTACTGTTTCATCTTCTAAAGTATCGAAATCAATCGTTACACAATATGGAGTACCAATTTCATCTTCTCTTCTATAACGTTTACCGATACTTCCTGCTTCATCATAATCACACATACATTCTTTAGATAATTTAGCATATACTTCTTCTGCTTTTTCACTCAATTTCTTAGAAAGTGGAAGTACTGCCACTTTATATGGTGCTAGAGCTGGATGTAAATGTAATACTGTTCTAGTATCTCCTTCTGCTATTTCTTGTTCTTCATAACTATTGCATAAAAACGCTAGAGTTACACGATCACAACCAAGAGATGGTTCAATACAATATGGTATAAATTTTTCTCCTGTTTCTTGATCTAGATAATTGAAATCTTCGCCTGAATATTCCATATGTTGCTTTAAGTCATAATCTGTTCTATCTGCAATTCCCCAAAGTTCTCCCCAACCAAATGGAAATAAGAATTCAATATCAGTAGTTCCTTTACTATAGAAGCATAATTCTTCTGGGCTATGATCTCTTAGTCTTAAATTCTCTTCTTTCATTCCTAGATTTAATAACCAATCTCTACAAAATCCTCTCCAATATTCAAACCATTCCATATCAGTTCCTGGTTTACAGAAAAATTCTAGTTCCATTTGTTCAAATTCACGTGTTCTAAATGTAAAGTTTCCTGGTGTAATTTCATTTCTAAAAGATTTACCAATTTGACCAATACCCATTGGTAATTTTCTTCTTGTAGTACGAAGTACATTTTTAAAATTAACAAAAATACCTTGTGCTGTTTCTGGTCTTAGATATAGTTCTGAAGAACTATCTTCTGTTACACCTTGAAATGTTTTAAACATTAAATTGAATTTTCTAATAGAAGTAAACTCTTCTTTACCACAATTAGGACATGCAATATGATTTTCTGCAATGAAATTTACCATTTCTTCATCTGTCATTCCATCTGCTATCATATCTTTTTTATTTTCATGAGCCCAATCTTCAATTAATTTGTCAGCCCTGTGTCTTGTTTTACAACTTTTACAATCAATTAATGGATCACTAAACCCACCTACGTGACCAGAAGCAACCCAAGTCTTTGGGTTCATTAAAATAGCAGCATCCAGCCCTACATTATATTTGCTTTCTTGCACAAATTTTTTCATCCATGCTTTTTTGACATTGTTCTTTAACTCAACTCCCAAAGGACCATAATCCCAGGAATTTGCTAAACCTCCATAAATTTCTGAGCCCGGATATACATATCCTCTCGCTTTGCATAAATTAACAAGCTTTTCCATTGTTAAATCTGACATAAAAATTCCTCCTTTTTTATTAATATGCTAGAAACAAACAAAAACTTTCATCTCTAGCTTTTCTTATAAGCTAGGGACGAAAGTTTATTTTCCGCGGTTCCACCCTATTTGATTAACAATTTTGTTAATCCTCTTTCTCATTTTATGCTCCAAAGCTCCCCATTTGGCAATTAAGGTTGGCTTTCACCTTTTCCAACTCTCTTTTTTCTTAATCCTTCCAAACTTTTTCTTTTTCATCGCAATCTTTTATTATTTTACTCTGCTTTTTGTATTTTGTCAACTGTTTTTAGTTTTCCACAGTTTTATTCTTTTATCCTCAGTTTCTAATTTTTACTTGTGTTTTTTTATTTGCTTCAATTTAGCATTTGTCATCATTTTGTAATATTTCTATCATACAAGTTTTACAAAATTCACATTTTCATTACAATATTTTCCCATTTTCGACAAAATATCATTTGTTTTGTTTCGTTTTTATTTCAAAAATATTACATTTTGGCAATATATATTACATAATTATTGCACTAGGTTTACGAAAATCAATTGTACATATACTGTGGAATTTGTGGATAACTTTGTGAACAATTGTAAATAAGGCATTATTTCTGTGGATAACTTTTTAAAATTATTTTTAATTATTTATGGTAACATATTATTATTACTATTTTTTATTTATCTACTACTTTCTTCTAATTTTGACACTAAACTCATTGGTTTGTTTGATTCTCCTATTGCTACAACCTTTTCTTGACTTCTTTCTTGTTCTAATATTTCATCTATTTTGTTTCTTACACCCATTGCTGAACAGTCTTCTAATCCTAAATAGTCCTCCGCAAATTCAATTCCTTCTGCATCCTTACCCATTTTCATATACACATAAGCTATATAGGCGCAGTGTCTTTGTGTCAATAAATCTTCATACACTACCAGTATTTTATCAATCATATGCTGTATTCTGTCTTTTTCTCTTGGTGAAGCATTTGTTATTAAATTTTGAATGTTTCTTTCTAAATCTGCCCAAGCTATTTTCAAATTGACTTCTCTTCTTTCTATTGGTATTTCTAAATCTTTGTCCCTTTTCCACTTTTCTTGTATGGCTATGATAATTGAAGAATTTACTCTTGTATCATAAGAAATAGCACTTGCTGCTATTCCTGTTGCTACTTTTCTTCTAATTAACTCTTGTTTGTCTGTTGGAATACTTCTAATGAGTAACTCTCTTCTTTGTACTTTCCTCCTTATTCTAGTCACTGCATTCATATTTCCAAATTCCCCTGCAATCTCTTCATTTGATGCCTCTCCCTTTTCAATCATTCTTTCTACTTCTGCCCTTGTATAGAGACCAAACTTTCTTATTTTCAAAATAATTTTGTACTCTGACATATTAAAAGCGCTACTTATCTTTTCCACGGGCATGTAGTTTCGTGCCATTCTAAATAGCATTATTTCTTTTCTTCTAGCTTGTGTCTCTGGGCTATATTCTATTACTGCCTCTGCCTCATTTTCCTCTGCAAGTTGTCTTTCCATTTCTTTTTTTCTAACCTTTGCCACTACTATATAATCTTTTAAGTCTCCCATAATGGCAATTTGCATATCTGATTTATATGGTAACCATTCAATTACTTCTTCTCTTGTAAAAATATTATAATCCTCTAATGCTTCTCTTACTTGTTCTTCTGTTATTCCTAATTGTCTAGCTATTTCCCTTACACTTGTTAAACTTTGTGCTAGTTTTAAAAAAGTTGCTTCATCTTGTTTTGATATAATTAATTTAAATCTTTGATTAGCTCCTTCTGGTATTCTTATATGAATATTGGGTTTTATGGTATTTTCTTTTTTCTCTTCGCTTTGTTTCTCTTCTTGTTTTCTTCTTTCTCCTTCTATCTTTTTAGCAACTTCTCCTTCAGGCACTTCTTCTTGTCTTATTTTCTGAATAACTGAAATATCCTCTATTCCTGTTATTTCCATAAGTTCCTCATCTGATTTACTTTGTAGTAAAGCTATAATTTGCTTTCTGCTTAAAGCCTTCATATCATGCTTTTTTTGCTTCACAGATCCCGCATTTTTCAAACCAACTAATCTTGCAATCTCGTCTCCTTTCATCCCTCTTGCTAATGCTACTAAGAAAACTTGATTTCTTGCCTTTTCTGCTTCTTTCCTTCTTATCTTTTCATCTTCTTGCTTTCTTCTTTCTTCTTCTGCCTTTTTGGTAGCTTCTATTTTTTGCATTTCTTCTTGCCTAATTTCCTGAATAACTGAAATATCTTCTATTCCTGTTATTTCCATAAGTTCCTCATCTGATTTTTCTGGCAACAATACACTAATCTCACGTCTTCCCAAAATTCCTTCTTGACTCTTCTTTACTCTTACTGTGTTTGGATACTCGTATCCTACTAAAACAGCAATTTCTTCTATAGGTAGTCCTCTTGCTAATGCAATTCTAAGAGTTTGATCTTTTGCTTCTTTTTCTTTCTTTCTTGCTTGTATTCTAGTCTGCCTTTCCGCCTTTAACATGGCATTTCTTTTATCTGATCGTTCCTTTCTATCAGCTTGCCTTCTTGCTTTTCTATCTTCTATTTCTTGTCTCATTTCTTCAACAGCTTCTAGCGTCCAACCAGCTTCTTCTTTTACTTCTTCATCCTCTTTTCCAGACATTATTAAATCTCTAACTTGTCCTCTAGACATGATACCCTCTTTTTTCCTCATCCATCTAATTGCTGCTACTGTCATTCCTGTTTCTTGTATAATTATATTGTTTTCTTTACCACTTCTTGCTAATTTTATAGCTCTTCTTGCCTTTATTCTATCTTCTTCATTTTCCTTCTGTGCTACATTTTCTACCGAACTTGCTAAAACAGAAGCAATTTTTTCTTGTATTGCTTCTGGTTCTCCATTCATTGTATCATATAGTTGATTTACTAATTGCATGATTTCTTGCGTTAGTTGTTCTTCTGTTTTTCTTCCACTACCCATTTTTCGTTTATCCCAATTAACCTTCGTGGCCAAATCAGTTTCCTCCTATTTTTATTCTAAGTATCTTACATTTTCTCTTTTAACCTATTCTCTATTATAACACATTATGTAAATTTTGGCAAATTTTAAAACTTCTCCCTTCATTTTTTCAAAAGTTGGTTGACAATTTGCAAAAATTTCCTAAAACACGAAAAAATCCAAGTCTATTTCATCATACAAATAAAATGAAACAAACTTGGACTAAAAAACTATAATACAAAAGTTGCTATTACAATTAAAATTTCACAAATTAGAATAACTGGAAATCCTATCACAAACTTTGCTTTTTGTGTTTTATGATGAAAAACATACATACCAACAATTCCACCAATTCCACCACCTAATAATACAAAAAGTAACAAAGTATTTTCTGGTATTCTCCATCTTCCTTTTTTGGCTTTTCTCTTATCTAACCACATAATAAAAAATGTAATTAGATTTATCGCTATTAAATATATGATAATATTTTGCATTGTAAAAATTTCTTCTAATTTCATTTTTAAATTCCTTTCTCTTTTTCAAGGTATGTCCCCAACCTGACACAATATCACCCGAACAAACTCATCTGATTGCTTTGGCTCATTCCTTTTAGGCAGCCTACTTTATCCAATAACTCTATGACTGACTTTCCTATCTTTGAACGAATTTTCATATCATCAATAGACATAAATTTTCCATCTTTTTTAGCTTCATCAATTCCTTCTGCTGCAACAGTTCCTAGTCCTGGCACACTATTTAGTGGTGGTCTAATTTCAGTATCTGATTCCATTTTAAACTTTGTTGCATGACTTTCATATAAGTCAATTGGTAAGAAAGTAATTCCTCTTTCATACATTTCCAATACCAATTCTAGAATTGCATACATATTCTTATCCTTTGTCGTTGCACTGTTTCCTTGTAACTCAATTTCTTTCATTTTGTTTTTTACTTTCTCTACGCCATAACACATGATATCACTATCAAACTCATCTGCACGAATAGTAAAGTAAGCTGTGTAATATGCTGCTGGTTTATGTACTTTAAACCATGCTATACGGAAAGCATTTGTTACATATGCTGCTGCATGGGCCTTTGGGAACATGTACTTGATTTTCTTACAAGAGCCAATATACCATTCTGGTATGTTGTATTCTCTCATCTCTGCTTCAAATTCTAACCACTTTTCTGGGTCTTTTGAGGCTTTTCCTTTACGCACAAATTCCATAATCTTGAAAGCCTTTTTAGGTGGTAAGCCTTGTTTGATTAAGTAAATCATAATATCATCTCTACAGCCAATGGCTTCACTTAAAGTTACAATTCCAGAGTTTACTAACTCTTGACCATTGTTTAGCCATACGTCTGTACCATGTGAAAGTCCTGATATACTGATTAATTCACCAAAAGTAGTTGGTTTTGTATCTACTAACATTCCTCTTACGAATTTTGTTCCAAATTCAGGAATACCATAGCTTCCTACTTCTGAATGGATTTGCTCTGGTGTTACCCCTAAGGCCTCTGTTGACCTAAAAATAGACATGGTTTCTTTATCATCTAACGGTACTTTCGTTGGGTCAATTCCTGTAATATCAAACAACATTCTAATCATAGTTGGATCATCGTGTCCTAGAATATCTAGTTTTAGTAAGTTTTGGTCGATAGAGTGATAATCAAAATGTGTTGTTACAATATCAGAGTTCGGGTCATCTGCTGGGTGTTGTACTGGTGTAAATTCATAGATTTCTCTTCCCTTTGGCACTACAATAATTCCACCTGGATGCTGTCCTGTCGTTCTCTTAATACCTGTACAGCCTTGTGAAACTCTTAATACTTCTGCATTACTAACAGGAACTCCTCTTTCTTCATAATATTTTTTTACATATCCAAAAGCAGTTTTATCTGCTACTGTACCAACTGTTCCTGCTTTAAAAGTAGTCCCTTTTCCAAAGATAACTTCTGTATATTTATGTGCTTTTGCTTGATATTCTCCTGAGAAGTTTAAGTCGATATCAGGTTCTTTATCTCCGTCAAATCCTAAGAAAGTCTCGAATGGAATATCCATACCATCTTTGGTTAATTTATGTCCACATTTTGGACATTCTTTATCTGGTAAGTCAAATCCGTTTTTTACTCCATAATCTGTAAAGTCTGAGTATTTACAGTTTGGACATCTATAATGTGGCGGAAGTGAGTTTACTTCTGTAATACCAGTCATATTAGCTACAAAAGAAGAACCCACTGACCCTCTGGAACCTACAATATATCCATCTTCATTCGACTTCCATACCAGTTTTTGTGCAATAATGTACATTACAGAGAAGCCGTTAGATATAATGGAGTTTAATTCTTTATCTAATCTTGCTTGTACTAATTCTGGTAATGGATCACCATATAGTTCATGTGCCTTACTATAAGCTATCTCTTTAATCGTCTCTTCACAACCTTCAATATATGGTGGACATTTTTCAGGTGAAATTGGGCTTATCTTTTCACACATATCTGCGATTTTGTTTGTGTTAGTTACAACCACTTCATAAGCCTTTTCTTCTCCTAAATATTCAAATTCTTTTAACATTTCTTCTGTAGTGCGCAAATAAAGCGGTGCTTGTTCATCAGCGTCATCATAACCTTGCCCTGCCATTAATATTCTACGATAGATTTCATCTTGTGGATCCATAAAATGTACATCACAAGTAGCCACTACTGGCTTTTGTAGCTTTTCTCCGAATAGCTACTATTTTACGGTTAATATCTTGCAATTCTTCTATTCCTGCTACAGTTTCATTACGAACCATAAACATATTGTTTCCAATTGGTTGAATTTCTAAATAGTCATAATCTGAAGCTATTTCTTCTAACTCCTCATCTGCTTTTCCTGCAATGATAGCTCTATATAGTTCTCCTGCTTCACATGCACTTCCCATAATAAGACCTTCTGAATACTTTTTGTAGATAGATTTTAAAATACGTGGTTTTTTATAGAAATAGTCTAAATGTGAAGTAGATACTAATTTATATAAATTCTTAAGTCCTACATAATCTTTAGCTAGAATAATAGCATGATAAGTAGAAAGTGATTTATAATCTGTTTTACCACTTAATTTATCCATATCATCTAAAGTAATAATACCTTTTTCTTTTAACATTCCTAGCATGACATTAAATACTTTTACAGTAGTATCTACATCATCTAAAGCTCTATGTGCTACTTCTACTTTAATTCCTAAGTTATCCGCAATTAGCCCTAGCTTATATTTCTTGTACTCTGGAAATAATGATTTTGCTAAACGTAATGTATCTAAATAAGTATTTCCTAACTGTAATCCTAATTCTGTACAATTATGTTTCAAAAAGCCAATATCAAAATCTGCATTGTGTGCCACTAAAACACTATCTCCTACAAATTCTAATACTTTTGGTAATACTTCCTCTATGGTTGGAGCATTTTTTACCATATCATCTGTAATATCGGTTACTTCTACTACTCTTTGTGGAATTGGTTTTTCAGGATTAACAAAGGTACAAAATTCATCAATTACTTCATGATTTTTTACCTTCATAATTCCGATTTCTGTTATTTTTTCTGTTCTAAAAGATAGTCCTGTTGTTTCTAAGTCGAGTACGCAATAAGTAGCATCCTCTAAGTTTTGTCCTTTTGAAAAAGAAACACAAGATGCTTCATCTGGTGCCAAATATGCTTCCACGCCATAAATTACCTTTAAGTCAGGGTGGTCTTTTTCTAAATATTTATGTGCATCTGGAAATGCTTGTACTACACCATGGTCTGTAATGGCAATGGACTTCATACCCCATTTAACTGCACGTTTTAATAAATCTTTACAAGCAGTCATCCCGTCCATTTGACTCATTTGTGTATGCATATGTAATTCCACTCTTTTTACAGGAGCTTCATCTTTTCTAGATTCTTTTTTCAAACCTGTGGACTCAAGAATGGTGTTAGAAATCACCCCTAATTCCTTTGAAAACGGATCAAACTGTGCAGTTCCATCTACTTTTACACCTTTTGCTCCTTTTAATCTTTTCATCATACAGTCAAACTTATCTGCTTCTACAAAGGCTTTGCAAGTAATGGTGCTTGTGCCGTCATATAAGTCAAACATGACTAAAAACTTACCTGACTTTAACTCTCTACTACTAGGACTTTCGTCATGTCTCATGATTTCTCCATCTAATAAAACATTTCCACTATCTACGGATAAATCAGCAATTTTTGCTGGGTCACCTCTTAATTTCATACTTCTTCCATGAATCATTGGAGAAACTTCTTCTGGTTCCTCTGGAGGTGGCATAGCTTCCCAAGGTGCTCCTGCGTCGGCTGGTGGCACACCATCTGGACTTGCAGGTTGCATTTCTTGTGCTCTTTTTGCTTTTTCTTCTTGTTTTTCTTGAGCTTGCTCTAAAGCTTCTTTTTGTGATAATAGAATAGCTTGCTTTTCTAGTTCTCTTGCATGCTCTTGATATTTCTCTAGCATTTCTTGAGTTACTTCTTCTTGAAAAACTACCACATAATTTTTATGATATAAATCCTTTAACTTTTGTGCCAATATTTTATCAAAACTTCTCGCCTCTAATACATTCTTTCCTTTCATAGCCATAACTACTATAATTCTATTGTCTTCGATCTGTATACTGCTATTCCTAAGTAATGCTTTTGTTAGTGGATGTTTATATGCCATGTACTCTATAATATCTTGCCATTCTGTTTGAATTTTTATATCTATCTTATTTTCTTCTTGTTCTTCCTTGCCTTCTTCTGACTCTTTTGGTTGTTCTATCTTTATTTCAATATTTTTAAAGTTAAAACGTTTTTCTAAGTACTTCTCAAAATCTATTAAGTCTTTGATTAAAATAGATGAAGTTGCTAGTAGCTTTAATTCTAATGTATTGGATTTCTTATATATATTGACACAACCAACGGTTGCTTCGCTTAATGCGAAGCTATTGAAATTATAATCTTTAAATACTTCTTTAACTGTTTTTAGCTTTTCTTCCATTGTATTTCTCCTAGTTACTTATATGACTAATATTTTTCCCTGCTACATTTATCAAGTTATTTCTCAAATGAGAAATAACTTTTGATTTTTCAAACATATTTCTTATTTGAGAAATATATCTTTTATATCGCTAGTCCTTTTTTTCTGCACTTTTCAATATCTTCTTCACACTTATCAGCACTCTTTTTTATATCTTCTAGCCTCTCTTTTAATTCCATCTTTTGTCTTCTTTTTGCATTGTATTCCCTTACTGTATGAATGTCTTCTATCGTAAAATTATCACTTATATCTGGCTCTTTCATACTTTCTCATATCCTCTAATCTTTTTTCGTCTAATAATACATATAATGTATCTAAGTATATTCTTAATTTTTTCATGTTATCATTCTTCCATTTTCATTTTCTTTGCGTTACTATCTTCTTTAAAACCAAAACTTGCATACATTTTCATGGCTATTGGATTTTTCGTACTTAATTTGTATCTCATAATTCCTAATTCTTTGCCATATCTCAAGCATTCTTCAAATGCCTTCTTTTGATATCCTTTCTGCCTATGCTCTTCTTTGGTATACACACATGTAATATATCCACCTTTGCAAATTAAATCGCCAACTGTTGGAAAATGTTTTAAAATAATAAGACCACATATAGATACTAATTCATCATCAACATAGGTACCAAACATAAATAAATCTTTATTTAAATTTTCTTCTAAAAATTCTCTTGTTTTTTCTATCAATGTGTTTTCTTCGCTTCCAAGATTTCCTAAATTATCTACTTTTTGTAATGCTATTCTTAATGGAATTATCTGTTCAATATCTCTTTCTTCTAACTTTCGTACTAAAACTGCCATTTAAATTTCTCCTCCTAGAACTTAGAAAATCCTAAGTATATCGTTATATGTCACATAAATAGATAAACCAATCAATAGCATAAATCCTAAAGACTGAATTGTCATTTCTGTTTTCTCTTTTAATGGTTTTCTTCTAATTGCTTCAATTAATAATATGACTATCTTTCCGCCATCTAATGGTGGGAATGGTAAAAGGTTCGTAAATCCTAAAGAAATAGATACTAAGGCTAAAATATAGATAAAGTCTGCAAAGCCATTGGTTTGTGCTACTACTTCTCCAATTCCAACTGGTCCCATCATTTGGTCAATTGAAACATTTCCTGTAAATAATAATTTCAAGTTATCTACAATAGAAAAAGCAAAATCTCCTGTTTCCCACCATGCATAATATAGGTTATTTCCTAAGTTATTTTCTGCTTTTTGGAGATAAACACCTAAATAATAGTCTACCTTTACTTCTGGAGTTACTAAAACTTCTTTTGTTTCATTTCCTCTCTCTATAGTAAACTTAATTTCTTGTTCTTGTGTTTTATTAATTTCCTCTACTAATTTTTGTGCATTTCCTTTTACATCTATCTCATTAATTTTCAAAATCACATCATTTACTTCTAGTCCTTGTTCTTTGGCTGGACTTTTAGCCGATATAGCAGCAATTTTGGTACTTGCTCCATCTGTGCTAGATATTGCAATTCCTGTATAGTTATATTTTTCTTCTCTTGGTGCAAAAGTATAGCTTTTTTCTTCTCCATTTCTATCAATAACAACTGCCAATTCTTCTCCATTACATTTAGCTAATACTTCATCTAAATCCTTTTTGTAATGAATTGTTTTTCCATTTACTTCTTTAATCTTATCTCCTGCTTGTATTCCTACTACTTGTGCTTTTGAATCTTCCATTGGATAATCGATAATTGGAGCAATGTTATTTCCCATACTTGTCATTAAAATAAAATATACAATTAAAGCAAAAACAATATTAACTAGTCCTCCAGCTGCTACCACTGCAATTCTTTTTGGGATACTTGCTTTACTAAAAGAACCTTCTTCTTCTGAACGTTCTTCTTCTCCTACCATACTCACAAAGCCACCAATTGGAATTAAACGTAAAGCATATTTTGTCTCTTTTCCTTGCTTTCTCCAAATAGTTGGTCCAAAACCTATTGCAAATTCATTTACTTTAATCTTGCACAATTTTGCAACTAAGAAATGTCCACCTTCATGAATTAGCACTAAAAAACCTAATATAAAAACTATTTTCAATATCGTTATCAAAATAGAAATCAACATTCTTCTCCTCTATCTAATTAACATTGGTAATAAAAAGTAAGCAAATGGTGCAATAAATATAATACTATCAATTCTATCCATCATTCCGCCATGTCCTGGAATTAAATTGCTAAAATCTTTAATCTCTGTATATCTCTTTACTGCTGATGCTGCCAAATCTCCTAATTGTCCACTTAAACTCAATAACACACCTACTAAGACTAATAAAATATAGTTCATTTGCGTATGGAATACAAAATTACATACTAAGCCATAAATGACCACTGTAAGTACTCCACCTATTGTTCCACCAATACATCCCTCTATTGTTTTATTTGGACTAATTTCTGTAAAATGATGTTTTCCAAAATGCCTTCCTATTAGATATGCAAAGATATCTGTTCCCCAAGCACTAAAGAATACAAACCAAATTAAGATTTTTCCTTCTTTTAAGTCTTCTCGAATAACTGGAATAAATAATAGGAAAACAACTACATAAAAAATACCAAAAAAGGTAATTGCAATATCTTGAATAGTGGTTTTTCCATTAGTAGCAATTACATGGGCAAATAGCACAAGCATTGCCATTGGCAATAATAGTCCGATTGTTTTTAAAACCATAGCCATTGGCACAAGGTGAATAATACAAATTAGTAGCGCTGCCAAATATCCTAGCCATTCAACTGGCTTTGCTTTTCCGACTTGTACGAAATGCTTTATAGAATTCATGTATACTCATAATAGCTACTATTGAAACTGCAATATCTACTATGTACTGGTTTCCAAATATGACAATCACTGCTACAATTGGGAACAAAACCATTCCTGATATAAATCTTTTTACATTCATATTTTCTTGTAATTCCTTCCTCTGTTTACTTTGCACCAAATTTACGATTTCTTTGTTCAAATACGTTAATTGCTTTTTCTAAATCTTCTTCTGAAAAGTCTGGCCAATATTTATCTATGAATAAAAATTCTGTATAAGCTAATTGCCAAAGTAGAAAATTGCTTACTCTTTGTTCTCCACCTGTTCTAATTAATAAATCTGGCTCTAATTGACCTTGTGTATATAAATTATCTGAGACATATTGCTCATCAATATCTTGAATTGCTATTTCATTATTTTGTACCTTAGTTGCAATTTTTTGTACAGCTTTTGTGATTTCATCTCTACCACCATAATTAAAAGCAACATTTAAAGTCATTCCTGTATAATCTTTTGTTCTATCTATTGCTTTTTGAATACTTTTTTGAAGTCCATGCTCTAGTTTTGAAACATCACCAAGTACATTAATTTTAATATTTTCTAATTCCTTATCATTTAGAAAATCGTTAACATACATTTGAAGTAAGCCCATTAAGGCACCTACTTCTTCTTTAGTTCGTTTCCAATTTTCTGTTGAAAATGCATATACTGTTAAATACTGTATTCCAATTTTATTAGCATATTTCGCTATTTTCTTTAAAGTTTCTGCACCTTCTTTATGTCCTAGTCTTGTTTCTATATTTCTTTCTTTTGCCCATCTACGATTGCCGTCCATAATAATAGCAACATGCTTTGGTATTGTTATTTGCATTTCGTTCTCCTTCTCTATCGGGGACAGAGTTTTCCCCTTAGTCTTTTCGCTAGGGATAAGCTCTGTCCCCGCTGGGTAATTTAATTTAAACAGTCATTATCTCTTTTTCTTTTGCTGCTAAAAGGTTATCTATTTCTTCTATTTTTTTATCTGTTAATTTTTGAATTTGATCTTCTTCATTCTTTAAATCGTCTTCTGTAATTTCTGATTTTTTCTGCATTTCTTTTGCTTCATCCATAGCATCTCTTCTAATAGAACGAATTGCTACTTTTGCTTCTTCTGCTGTTTTTCTAATATCTTTTACTAACTCTTTTCTTCTCTCTTCATTTAATTCAGGAAAGTTTAATCTTATGACTTTTCCGTCATTATTTGGATTAATTCCTATATCAGATTTTAAAATTTCTTTTTCAATTTCTTTTAATAAATTAATATCCCATGGTTGAATTAATATCATTCTAGCTTCTGGTACTGAAATACCTGCTACTTGATTAATTGGAGTTGGTACTCCATAATAGTCTACTGAAATCTTGTTTAAAATTGCTGGGTTTGCACGTCCTGCTCTTACCTCTGCTAAATTTTCTTGAAATACACTAATTGTTTTATTCATTTTTTCTTCAAATACATTATTCATTGTTTTAATCTCCTTTATTTTTAATTTATAAATTTAGTATTTATTCTCTCTCGTTTTCATCCTCTTTGCAACTTCTTGCTTTGGCTAACATTTCTCTTGCTTGTCTTGTTACAAAAACACCTGAATTTTTATATTGCTCATATGCCTCTATTTCAGCTTGAGTTTCTTGTATCAAACGATGAAATGTTTGTATCATTTCTCTACCAACATCTGTATAACAATATTCACTATTTTCCCATCGTTCAAGCGATATCTGGTGAAATTCTAATAACTTTTTCAAATTTTCTATCGCAATGCTAGCACCTTTTTTATCATCATTTTCCTGCATCTAAATTCCTCCTTGTATCAGCTTAATCTACTAAGGTTCCTATTTTCTCACCTTGAATTACTTTTACCATATTTTCAGGTTCTGCAATACCAAACACAATAAGAGGTATTTGATTATCTCTACATAAAGCTGTTGCTGTTGAATCCATTACTTTTAAATCTTTTGATAAAATATCTAAATATGTAATATGGTCATATCTTTGCGCATTCGGATTAATTTTTGGGTCATCAGAATAAACTGCGTCAATTGTTTTACCAACCAATATAGCTTCTGCTCCAATTTCAACTGCTCTTAATGCTGCTGTTGTATCTGTTGTAAAATATGGATGTCCTGTTCCGCATGCAAAAATTACAACTCTTCCTTTTTGTAAATGTTTAATTGCCTTTCTTTGAATAAATGGTTCTGCTATTTCTCTCATTTCAATAGCAGTTTGTAATCTTGAATATATACCTCTTGCTTCTAAAGCATCTTGCAATGCTAATCCATTCATAGAAGTTGCAAGCATTCCCATATAGTCTGATGTGGTTCTTTCCATTTCTTTGCCATTTCTACCTCTCCAGAAATTTCCACCTCCTACTACAATTGCTACTTCTGCTCCCATTTCTACTAATCTTTTAATTTGGTCACATATTTCTCCCATAGTTTCTTCATTAATTCCATGTTTCTTTTCTCCTGCTAGTGCTTCTCCACTTAATTTAAGTAAAATTCTTTTATACTTTAATTCTGGCAATTCACATACACTCCTTTTTCATTTTTCCTTATTCTATCACACATTATTAGTTTTGACATCTCTTTTTTGAAAAAATTTTAATATTTATAAAAGTATATTTTTAAAAGTTTTTGTTCAAACTATATAAAAAAGATATTGAAAAAAGGGAAAGAGAAAATGGCTAATCAAATTATTGAGGAAAGTTTAAAACAACATCAAATACAATCTCACAAAACAAAATGGAAAAGTAAAAAATTTCGTATTGAGTTTAGCAATGAAATTGCTGAAATTCCTTTTGGTGGAAATTTTACTATTTCTAATCTTTCTAAAATTCAAAAGTGCAAAAACTTTATTAAGAAGAAAAAATATCAGTTACAATTTGCTTTTTCAACTGTTATTGCCTTTATCTTCCTTTTTTTTCTTATTTGGAAAATGAATCAATATCGTCAAAAGGAAAAAGTATCAAAAGAACTTTTAGATAATTACCAATTAACTACACTTTATTCTAATTCTCCCTATTATGAAGCTAGCAGTATGAATTCTGATATTTTAGTGCAAAATCCTTTTGTAATTGGTATGATCAAAATTGATAAAATCGATTTGAATTATCCTATTTTGTCTGAAAGCAATGATGAACTTCTTAGAATTTCACTTTGTCGTTTTAATGGTCCAATGCCAAATGAAGTAGGTAATTTATGCATTGCTGGGCATAACTATTTAGATAATCGATTTTTTGGAAGGTTAAATGAATTATCTATTGGAGACACTATTGAAATTTATGGTCTATCTGGAAATAAGGATGTATATAAGATCTCTAAAAAATTTGAAGTAGACGCTAATGATCTATCCTGTACCAATCAAAATGTAGGAAATAAAAAGATAGTAACTTTACTTACTTGTGATAATTCTAATCAAAACAAAAGAATTGTTATTCAAGCAGAAGCTAAACATTAAATATCCAAAAAGCAAATTAACAAATTCTAAATATCAAAAAATTATAGCTTTCTATACCTAAAAAGAATGCTAACAATTAATTTGTTAACATTCTTTTTGTTCATTATTAATGGACATTATTATATTTTCTAATTCTAAAATATGCATATATTGCTGAAGCTACACAAACACCGATAAATACGAATAATGCAGTATCACCTGCTACACCTGTTTGTGGTAATGTATTTCCACTTGTTCCATTGTTTGTTACTGGTTCAACATTATTATTAGCAATTGGTGCTGGTGTATTATTTGTTTTGTCTTGATTAGTTGGGTTATTTCCTTGATCAATAGTTGGTAGTTGTCCTACATCATCAGTAGCCTTTGTAAAAGTAACCATTAATGCTAAAAAAGTAATTACTAGCATAAACACAATTATTAATTTCTTATTCTTCATCATTCTCATTCTCCTTTTTTCTTTCGAAGTTTCTATCAGTAGTATTTGTAATTTTTTTTAAAATATACTGATTTTTTTCTTTCTTATTTTCATTCATATTTTATACTTACCATTTTAAATAGTCAAGTATTTTTATCATTTTTTCGACAAAATTTCAAAAATTTTTATTTTAAACATTAAATCTAAATAGCACAACATCTCCATCTTGCATAATGTATTCTTTTCCTTCTGAGCGCATTAGTCCTTTTTCTTTTACAGCTACTATGGAGCCTTCTCTTATTAAATCATTATAAGAAACTATCTCTGCTCTAATAAATCCTCTTTCTATATCACTATGAATCTTTCCTGCCGCTTGAGGTGCTTTTGTGCCCTTCTTAATTGTCCACGCTCTTACTTCTGGTTCTCCTGCTGTTAAGAAAGACATTAGTCCTAGCAAATCATAGCTTGCTTTAATTACTTTATCTAGTCCTGATTCTTGTAATCCTAATGCTTCTAGCATTTCTTTTTCATCTTCACCTTCTAAAGTAGCTAATTCTTCTTCTATCTTAATACAAAGTGGTATTACTTCTGCTTTTTCCTGTTTTGCATAATCTACTACTTTTTTTACATTTTCTTCTTCAAAAGCATTTGCTAATTGTTCTTCTGAAACATTGGCTATATAAAGAATTGGCTTCATTGTTAATAGAAAAGCATCTTTTACTAGCAGTACTTCTTCTTCTGTTAATTCTACTGACCTTGCTGGTTTTCCATTATCTAAAGCTTTCTTAATTTTTTCAAAAGCATCTACTTCAGCTTGTGCCTTTTTATCTGCTTTTAATTTTTTCTTGGCATTATCTATTCTTTTTTCTACTGTTTCAATATCAGCAAAAACTAATTCTAAATTAATTGTTTCAATATCTCTAATTGGCTCTATACTTCCATCTACATGGACAATATTCGTATCTTCAAAACATCTAACTACTTCTACAATACTGTCTACTTCACGTATATGAGATAAAAATTTATTTCCTAAACCTTCTCCATGGCTTGCACCTTTTACTAAACCTGCAATATCCACAAATTCAATAACTGCTGGCGTTACTTTTTCAGTTTGATAAATCTTTGCTAAATTTTCTAATCTTTCATCTGGAACTGCTACTACACCTACATTAGGTTCTATTGTACAAAATGGATAATTAGCACATTCAGCACCTGCTTTTGTAATAGCATTAAATAATGTACTCTTTCCTACATTAGGAAGTCCTACTATTCCCATTTTCATAGTTTCTATTTCTCCTTTATTGTTTTATACTTTTTAATTTGTTGCTACTGGTGGATTAGTTGGTTCTGTAGTTCCTCCACTTATTTGTGTATTATCTTGTGTATTTCCTTCCTCTGGTGTAGTTGGTTTTTCTGGCTTTTCTGGTGTTGTTGGCTCAGTTGGTTTTTCAGGTTCTGTTGGTTTCTCTGGTGCTTCTGTGTTACCTGTTGTATTATTTTCTGTTCCTCCACTTGTATTAGTATTGGTATTTGTATTAGTATTGCCACTAGTATTGTTATTAGAATTTGGTTTTTGTGTTCCATTTTGGCTTGGTTTATAAGTTCTCCATGGATTGCTTGGGTCTGGGTCTGTTGGATCCCAATTCTTTAATTTTCCTGGTGCCCCTGATACTTTCCTTGCAGTAGGTTTTCCTAATGGCCCTGGATTAGAACTTGAATAAAATTCTACTTGTGTTCCACTTGCACAATTGTTGAAAATCCATAAAGCATCAATTGTCGTTAAGCGAATACATCCCATAGAATCTTTCGTTCCTAATCTATCGTAATATGCACTTACTAATGTATCTTTTCTATTTTGCTTATATGGCACCGAATGGAATAAAATATCTCCTACAATTTGTGTACAATATTGTCCCCAAACATTACCGAATAATTTACCCCATGTAGCCTTCCAACTCATTCTATAAACTCCTGATGTTGGCGTTGCTGTACCTGTTGAACATACAAAAGCTTTTACTGGCACTGTATATTTTCCACCTTTGTCATAAGTATAAACCGTAACCACTTGTGCTCCATAATTTACTTTTATATAATACTTATTTTGTGTTGGTTTACTATTAGCTTTGTTATTTTCCTTTTTATCTTCCTTTTGCTCTTTCTTTTTCTTCTCTTCTGCTTTTTTTAGTTCTTCTTCATTTAATTTTTTAAGTTCTTCTGGTGATAACTTTGAAGTATCTACTAAATTTGCTTGTTCTATCACCTCTTCTGGTAACTCATTTTGAGGATTATCTGTTTTTGCTATTGCAGATGCTGCTCTTGTATAATCAATAATATGTACTACTGATAATACCACAAAAATGAATAATATTATTCCCACTAATATCATCCATTTCATTTGATTATTTAATTTAATTTTCTTAAGTTTTTCCATTGTAAACTCCTTTTATTTTCTCCACTCTTAAAGAACGTAAATTCACAAATTCTAAGAATTTGTGAATTTGCATAACTAGTCTCTATGTCAAGCACTCATCGTGTTTTTCTAGAGCTTAGTTAAAATGGAGCTTCCAGCCGGAATCGAACCGGCGACCTCAGCCTTACCATGGCTGCGCTCTACCTACTGAGCTATAGAAGCATGTATTGTCAAGAAAGAAATTCTTGACATCTTATTTTATTTATTCATTTTGCATTCCTTTTATTGCTTTTTTTCTAATCCTCTGTATAGCATTATCTATAGATTTTACAGGTGCTTCCAATCTTTGTGCAATTTCTCCATAACTTTCACCTTGCATATAACAATTTAGTACTTTCTTTTCAAAATTACTTAAGGTCTTATCAATTGTATTTTCCACTAATTGATAATACTCTTTTTTTGTAATCATGTCAAGTGGATCTTCTATAATATTAGCATTTAAAATCTCCATTAAATCTGCGTGGCTACCATCATCGTCATTTTCATAGGCATCTTTATTTAAAGATACATAAGAATTTAAAGGCATATGTTTTTGCCTATTAGAAGTTTTAATTGCTGTAATTAATTGTCTCTCAATACAAATACTAGCAAAACTTTTAAAAGAATTTTGTTTATCTGCTTGATAAGATTTGATTGCTTTATATAGTCCAATTAATCCTTCTTGTATAATATCTTCTCTTTCTGCTCCAACAATATAATATTTGCTTACTTTAATATTAACAAGGTCTTTATAACGATTCATCAAATGTTCTAAAGCAAGCTTATTATCAGACTTAATCATTTCAATTAAGTCTTCATCTGTGATTTTAGAAAAATTATAGTCTGAAGAGTAAAATACATCTGCCTTGCTCATGAAATCAAGTTACCTCCTATGTTGTATCGCCATATTATTTGTATTATAATCTAGCGAATTCTTTTCGTCAATAGGAATTCTCGCAAAATTTGAAAAATTCTGTATAATATGATATTATTTTGCCATTCTTATAGAAGAAAGGAATTAGATAAAACTATGGCGTTTGACGGTTTTACTTTAAAATCAATTATTCAAGAACTGAATTCTTGTCTTATAAATGGAAAAATAACAAAAATTTATCAGCCACTTCCTGAAGAAATTATCTTAGGAATTTATTGTAATGGAACAAATTATGCTTTAAGCCTTAATGTTTCTACTCTATATTCTTTACATTTAACAACTACTTCTAAGCCTAACCCCCTTTGTGCTCCTAATTTCTGTATGTTACTAAGGAAGCATCTTATTGGTTTTAAAATCAAATCTCTTTCCATGTCTGGATTAGAAAGAATAGCTATCATAGAATTAGAAGGATACAATGAATTAAATGATTTAGTAACATACAAGCTTATTGTAGAACTAATGGGAAAACATAGTAATATTATTTTAGTGAATCAAAATAACAATATTATAGATAGTTTAAAACATTTTACTACTTTTTCAGGCTCTCTTAGAAATATCATTCCCAATATGTCTTATGAGTCTCCTGAACTGAATAAATTAGATATCTCTGCTATTACAAATGTTTCAGAATTTTACGAAAATATTCCTGTTAGTTTGAAGAATACTTCCCTTATTGCATATTTTTTTGATTGCTTTTCTGGAACTAGTAAAACTTTATTAAATTCCGCTATGTTCCAATTGAAAATATCGGACGAATTTAACTTTGAAAATTTCAAATGCCTACTTTCCTATTTGCAAAATTTGCTTGTTAAAATTCAAAGCCATCAAGTAGATTGTACCTATTTTGAAAAAGATTATGTACTAATCCCTACACTTGAACCAAATACTACTTTAAAAATAAATTTCTTTTTAGATGACTATTATTCTCACAAAGAACAAGAAGAAGAATTTACACAATATCGTAACAGTTTACTAACTTTTATTGCTAAAAAGTTAAAAAAAATCTCTAAAAAATCTGATGAAGTGAATAAAAAAATTCAAGAATGTTCTAAAATGAATGATTATCAATTGTATGGTGAATTGTTAACTAATAACCTATATAGATTAAGTGAAAATCATACTGACTGTGTCACATTAGAGAATTACTATGAGCAAAATAGACCTACTAAAATCCCTTTAGACGTTACTCTTTCTCCTAGTGATAATGCAAAAAAATATTTTAAAAAATATCATAAACTAAAGAATACCATTTCCATTGTGACTGCTCAAAAAGAAGATTTAGAAAAAGAAATTGATTATTTAGAAAGTATTGTATACGAATTACAGCTTGCTAAAAATGTAACTGAGTTAGACCGTATTTATCAAGAAATGGAAGATAGTAACTTATTTTCTAGAAGAACTCCTGTTAAGCAAGGTTCTAAAGCTTTTCGAGTAAAAAACAAGCAAAATAGAAAATCAACAAATAAAAAACAAAATAATTTTCTTTCCTATCAAATAGATGGTTTTACAGTTTTAGTGGGGAAAAATAATCAAGAAAATGATTATCTAACTTTGAAAGTAGCTAAAGAAAATGATATTTGGTTTCATGTAAAGGATATACAAGGTAGCCATGTTATTTTAGTGGTGAACCAAAAAGAGCCTTCTCAAGAAACTATTAATCAAGTAGCCGCTATTAGTGCATATTATAGTAAAGCAAAGCAGTCTTCTAATGTTCCTGTTGATTATACTTTGGCTAAATATGTAAAAAAACCTTCAAAGGCTAAACCTGGAATGGTAACTTATATTAACTATCAAACTGTAAATGTACAACCATCCAAAACTCCTTTAGATTAATTTCAACTATCAAAACACCCTTCCGCATTTGCGGAAAGGGTGTTTTGATATCGGAAGTCTTCTCAGTAACGGCCGATTCCCACCAGTTTCACTTCCATCGGTCTAAGCTGTAACTGTTCAGCAATAAACTGTTCTAATACGGGCCTGTCCGAAAACGGAAGAGTGTTATCATAGAAAATTTCCCACTTTGGACCGTCCAACTTGATGTCATAAATTTCGTTCCTATGACCCATGGTCCGTAAAACAGTTATCGCCGCTTTCCGAACCTCCATCGCACCTCTGCCCTCAAACTGAAGGCTTTTACTGACCATTTCCTCATGGTTCTTCTGCATGTCATCAATCACAGTTTCAATACGATAGCTCATTGAAGTGACCTCCTAAAAATTCAAATACCTTTTTTCCAAAGGTTACATTCATTATATCACATTATGTTACCAAAAGCAAGTTTTTTCTCATCAGTCATATTCATCATCTATTCTCTATGGTTCGTATATTCCCACCTTATACTCCACATCTTCCATATGTGGAAATATTTCTTTCACTCTCTTTAGTGTTAGCATTAATTGCCTTGGATGTGGACTTTTTGGGTCTGCTGACAATAACTTCTGTGTATAGCAATTTTCTGCTGTCTTAAATAATACATATCGATTTCCTACATAGGTATAATAAATTTGATAACCATTTTTTAAGTCTAACCACATTTTTTCAAAAGTATATTCTTCCATATCGCTCCTTTTATTTTTACTATTTCTCAACCTATCTAAAATTAGTTTATCATCTGTACAAATTCTTCCTCACTAATAATGTTGACCCCTAATTCTTGGGCTTTTTTTAATTTGCTACCTGCTTCTTCTCCTGCTAATACATAATCTGTTTTCTTTGAAACAGAAGAAGAAGTTTTTCCTCCAAATTTTTCAATTATTTCACTTGCTTCGTCCCTTGAATAATGTTCTAAAGAACCAGTTAATACAAAAATTTTTCCCTCAAATCGATTATCTGTCAAATTCTCTTCTGCCACTTCCATATTTAGCCCTGCTTCTTTTAACTTTGCAATTAAATCTAGGGTCTGTTCTTGTCTAAAAAATTCATAAATAGTTTGTGCTGTAATTTCCCCTATATCATCTATTAGTCTTAATTCTTCATAGGAAGAATTCATTAATTGTTCCATTGTCCTATAATATTTTGTCAATGTTTTTGCAAGTTTTACTCCTACATGACGGATTCCTAATGAATTAATCAAGCGATATAACTCCCTGTGTTTACTCTCTTCAATTGCATCCATCATATTTTGCGCAAATTTCTTTCCATTTTTCTTTAATGATGCTACATCGTTAAATGTCAAGTTATAGATATCTGCAATATTATGAATAAGTCCTCTTTCAATTAATTCTAATATAATGGACTCACCTAATCCATCAATATCCATAGCATCTTTTGATGCAAAGTGAATAATACTTCTATATAATTTTGCTGGACATTCAATTCCAATACAGCGAACAACAGCTTCTCCTTCCTCACGAACAGCCTCTGCGCCACAAACTGGGCATATTCTTGGCATTTCAAAAACAGTTTCTGTGCCATCACGTTTTTCTAAATTAACACCTACTACTTCTGGTATAACATCTCCTGCTTTTTGAATGATAACTCTGTCTCCAATACGAATGTCATTTTCTTTAATGTAATCTTCATTATGCAATGTAGTCTTAGAAATTTTAGACCCAGCTACATATACAGGTTCTAAAATAGCCATAGGAGTAATAGCTCCTGTCCTTCCTACTTGACATATAATATCTTTTAATAGAGTTTCTTTTTTCTCTGGTGGATATTTGTATGCTACTGCCCATTTTGGTGTTTTGTAAGTGCTTCCTATCTTTTCTCTTAATTCTAAATCATTTACTTTAACTACTGCGCCATCAATTCCAAAGTCTAATTCATCACGCATTTGACCAATTTTTTCAATAGCTTTTCTTACCTCTTGCCTTGTTTTACATAGAATTTTAACAGGATTTACATGAAATCCTAATTTTTCTAAATATAAAAGACTTTCTTGATGTGTTATAAAATCTACATCATCTGATTTTTGTACATTAAAAACAAAGATATCTAATGGGCGACTAGCTGTAATTTTACTATCTAACTGTCTTAAAGAACCTGCTGCTGCATTACGTGCATTGGCAAATTGTTCTTGTTCTTCTAATAGCCTTTCCTCATTCATTTTGTCAAAGTCTGTTTTGCCAATAAATACTTCTCCACGTACTGTAATAGAAATTGGCTCTGTTAATTCTTTTGGTACATTTTTAATTGTTTCAATATTATGTGTTACATCTTCTCCTACTAATCCATCACCACGAGTAGCTCCTTTATATAACTTTCCATTACGATATTCTATGCTTGATGATAGTCCATCAATTTTAGTTTCTACCACATATTCTATTACTTTGCCATTTTCTTGAGCTATTTTTTCCATCTTCTCTTCAAATTCTTCTACCTCTTCAAAAGAGAATACATCTTGAAGGCTTTGCAAAGGAACTTCATGAGTTACCTTTTCAAAGCCTTTTTTGATACTCGCTCCTACTCTTTGTGTTGGTGAATCTTTGGTAATTAATTCTGGGTATTCTTTCTCAATTTGCTTTAGTTCTTTCATGAGCATGTCATATTCATAATCGCTGACCACTTGCTCATCATCAAAATATTTTTGTGTATAATATTTTAACAAAGGTTTTAATTCCTCTGCTCTTTTTTTCGCTTGTTCTAATTCCATATTTTCTCCCTTTTGTCGCACAGGGGACGTATGTTAGTGCGACATTATTTGTAATCTCAAATATCACTCCACTTTTTTACATAGACCCTTTAAATAATTCTTTTCCACCTTTTACATATTCCCATCCTGAGAATATCGTTGCTACTACTGACACGCTCATAATTAAGGTAACTACTAAGTTAATTACAAATTCATAGCCTGTTAAATTACCACTGAAAATTGCACCATATGGGTTAGGGTCAAGAAATGCTAAAATTAAAGCAATCATTTGAGTAACTGTTTTCAATTTCCCCCAAATATTTGCCGCAATAACATTTCCACTTTTCTCTACAGCTATTAGACGGTATCCTGACACAATAAATTCTCTAAAAATAACAATAATAGGAATCCATGCTGGTAAATGTCCTAATTCTACTAACATTACCATTGCTGTAATAACAACTATTTTATCTGCTATTGGATCTAAAAACTTTCCAAATGTAGTAATTTGATTTCTAGATCTTGCAATAGTTCCATCTAGTTTATCTGTAATTGCTGCTATAACAAAGATGATATCTACAATTAAGTATGTAATTGGTATCCCTAATACTTCACCTTGTATCTTAAAAAATGGAATAATAACCATAATTGGCACTAATAGAATTCTGAATATAGTTAGTTTATTTGCTAAATTCATGTCTACCTCCATGATTTGTTTTTTGTTCTTTACATTATATATAAAAGTAGAAAAAAAAGAAATAGTTTTGTGGATTTTATTTACTAAAAATGAGGTCAGCTTTTTTGACCTCATTAATTTCAAAGTTATTTCATTCATTTATTTTTCTTTTACATATATAAAGATTCTTATTGATTCAAATTCCTATTTGTTTCTTTTTCTTCATTATATCTATCAATAAAATATAACGGTCTATGTTTGGTTTCATTAAATGCTCGTCCTAAATATTCTCCTATTACTCCTAAGAAAATTAATTGTACTCCTCCTAGGAACAAAATTACTACCATAGTAGAAGCATATCCTGGTACATCTACACCTGTTGCGATTGTTTTGATAATAATAAATAACATATAAATAAATCCAACTACAGATACAAAAATTCCTAAAATCGTAGCCCATCTTAGTGGTGATGTAGTAAATGATGTAATACCATCAATCGATAAATTAATTAAATTTTTATAATTCCACTTTGTTTGTCCTGCTGCTCTTGAATCTCTATCATATAAAATCTCTTTTTTATTATATCCAATCCAACTAAATAAACCTTTGGTATAACGTTGTGATTCTCTAATAGACTTTAGCGCTTCTATACAACGTCTATCTAACAAACGGAAATCTCCTGTATCTTTTTGTATTTCAATTTTGGTAAATGCTTGTAACACTTTATAGTACATTTTAGAAGTAAATTTCTTAAGCCATGTTTCCCCATCTCTTGATTTTCTTTTAGCATAAACATCATCATAACCTTCTTCCCAGTATTTTAACATATCTGGTATTAACTCTGGCGGATCTTGTAAGTCAGCATCAATAATAACTACACAATCTCCTTTGCAATAGTCCAATCCTGCTATCATAGCTGTTTCTTTTCCATAATTTCTAGATAAATTTAAATAGCAAACTCTTTTATCTTTTTGTCTTAATTCTTGCATAATTTCAAATGTTTTATCTTTACTTCCATCATTTACTAGTAATATTTCAAAATCATATTTCTCATTTTCATCCATTAGCTTTTTTAATCTCTCATATAGCATATTTAAAACTTCTTCTTCATTGTATGCTGGCACTAATATTGTTACTAATTTTTTTCTATTTTCGTCCATATTTCCTCCCGAATACTAGCTTTTATGCTATAGTTATATCATACTTTTTGAAGTTTGGCAACTATGGAAAATGGGATGGTTCTCTCTTCCAACTTTTGAAAGTTGGAAGAGAGAACCATCCCATTTTCCATTATTCAATTTTAGCATGATTTAATAATCGATAAATTCTACAAATATTACAATCTTTACATACTGATACTCTTCCTTCAAAAATTTGCTTTATCGTATCAATAAATTCACCTTCTAGTCCTATTACATGTATCTCTATTTTAGCTGGTAGTAAGCTTAGTAATGTATTTAATGCATAATCATTAGAGGAAAAAGAAATATCAGATAAATATTTTGCGTTATATATATTCTCTGAAACAGA
>JAAWNJ010000019.1 GCA_022798895.1 Clostridia bacterium
ATTCAAAAATATGGAGAAGATAAAGAGATTATCGTATTTATGCACTATCCGCCAGTCACTCCTAATAGTGTCTATAACCACCAGTGTATGGAATTTGTCAACATTATGAAAGAGTCTCAAATTAAAAGATGCTATTATGGACACTTGCATGGAAAATCCCATCAAGATGCCATAGAAGGAGAATATGAAGGCATTATATTTAAGTTAGTTAGTAGTGATTATTTGAATTTTGATTTAGAGCAAATAGTTGAATAAAATATGAATTTTATTTAAAGGTGGATTTGGGACTAGAAATATGGTATAATTAAAGTAGGTTTATAAACTTTATATATATTCATGAAGGGAGATTATTATCATGTTCGAGACTTCGAAAAATTGCACACACATCTGGGGAAAAATTCATTGGGGAACAAGAACTGAACGTATTCCGTATGGTATGCGAGAAGTTTGGCAAGGGTCAGACCATTGGGGCGAGCCGGAAGGGTATCGCATCAAAGAAGTAAAATGCCAAATGGCTAAGTGCGTCAAATGCGGAAAGATAATGTATCTCAACTGAACCACGCTAAGGGACTGGCAATGCCAGTCTCTTAGTATTTTAATAAGTGCTTTTGTAATTTTTAAATTAAGGTCTAAAAATACAATAGCGTTAGGGCTTGCATTTTACGGAAAATGTGATATAATGAACGGGCGAATTAATTTTGAAAGGAAGATTAAACAATGAGTGTAAAAGTAGAAAACACAGAAAACAAGAATGAAGTAAAATTAAGTTTCACAATAGAAGCAGCAAAATTTGATGAAGCTATGAAAAAAGTATATGTAAAAACAGCAAAATACTTTACTATTCCAGGCTTCAGAAAAGGAAAAGCACCGATGCAAATGGTAGAAAAACACTATGGTAGTGAGATTTTCTATGAAGATACTTTTAATGAATTAGTACCAGAAATTTATGATGTAGCAATTAAAGAAAATAATATAGCAGCAGTAAGTCGTCCTAATATTGATATTACTCAAATTGGAAAAGGACAAGATTTAGTGTTTACAGCAGTTGTTCAAACAAAGCCAGAAGTAAAATTAGGAAAATATAAAGGAATAGAATTACCAAAAGTTGAGTATAATGTGTCTGATAAGGATGTAGAACATGAATTAGGACATATGGCAGAACATAATGCAAGATTAGTATCAATTGAAGACAGACCAGTAGAAAAAGGCGATATTGCAGTTATTGACTTTGAAGGCTTCTTAGATGGAAATCCATTTGAAGGTGGAAAAGCTGAAAAACATGAATTAGAAATTGGAAGCAATACTTTTATTCCAGGATTTGAAGACCAAGTAATTGGCATGAAAATTGATGAGGAAAAAGACTTAAATGTTACTTTCCCAGAAGACTATTTCTCAAAAGATTTAGCAGGAAAGCCAGTAGTATTTAAAGTAAAAGTTCATGAAATTAAGCATAAAGAACTTCCTAAAATGGATGACGAATTTGCAAAAGATGTTAGTGAATTTGACACACTAGAAGAATTAAAGAATAGTATTAAAGAGAAAATTCAAAAAGAAAATGATGACAAAGCTAAATATGAAACAGAGGATAATGCTATCAAAGCTGTTTGTGATGGAGTAGAATTAGAAATTCCATCAGGAATGATTGAAACAGAAGTAGATAACATGGTAAAAGATGTAGAGCAAAGGCTACAATATCAAGGCTTAACATTAGAACAATACTATGCTTTATCAGGAAAACCAGAAGCTGTTATGAGAGATGAAATGAAAGAAACAGCTGAAAAGAATGTAAAATCAAGATTAGTAATTGAAGCAATTATCAAAGCAGAAGATATTAAGCCAGAAGATAAAGAAGTAGAAGAAAAATTAAAGGAAATGGCTAAAAACTATCAAAAGACAGAAGAAGAGATGCTTCAAAATACATATTTGAAAGATTATATTACAGAAAATATGAAAGTAGAAAAAGCAATTCAATTTGTTATTGATAATGCGAAATTCAAAAAATAAAATTGTTTCTGTATCAATTATATAAGTTATCTATAATTTGTTTTATATAGTTAACTTATTCAATTGACTAGAACCAGGAAAAATTCACAAGAAAAAGAGCTAATATGATATATTAGCCAAGAAAGGATGATTAAATTAATGAAAGAACAAAACAGTTTAGTGCCATATGTTATTGAACAAACAGCAAAGGGAGAAAGATCTTATGATATTTTCTCAAGACTTTTAAAAGACAGAATTATATTCTTAGGAGAGGATGTTAACCAAACATCAGCAAGTTTAGTTATTGCACAATTACTATTCCTAGAATCAGAAGATCCTGATAAGGAAATTCACCTATACATTAATAGCCCAGGTGGTTCTATTACAGATGGAATGGGAATTGTAGATACAATGAATTATATTAAATGCCCAGTTTCTACTATTTGTATTGGTATGGCAGCTAGCATGGGAGCAGTACTTTTAGCTGCTGGTGAAAAAGGAAAAAGATATGCAACTCCTAATGCAGAGATTTTAATTCATCAACCATTAATTGGTGGTGGTGGATTATCTGGTCAAACAACAGAAATCAAAATCCATGCAGATCATATGGTAAGAACAAGGGAAAAATTAAACAAGTTCTTAAGTGATAGAACAGGTCAATCATTAGAAACAATTGAAAAAGATACAGAAAGAGATAATTATATGACAGCAGAAGAAGCACTAAAATATGGACTTATTGATGGCATAATGGAAAAAAGAAACTAAATTTTAAAAATAATCAGCATCTTGCGTCGTTGAAAACCATTTTAAAGCAGTCAAATACAAAAGTATGTTCCTTGGCTTTAAAGTGATTTTCGCCTAGCAATATACTAATTCTTTTTAAATTAAAGTGAAGGAGTTAAATTTTATGGCAAATAATAAAAACCAAAATGTTAGATGTTCTTTTTGTGGAAAGTCCCAAGAAGCAGTAAATCGTATTATTGCAGGACCAGGCGTATATATTTGTGATGAATGTATAAAAGTTTGCACCAATATTATAGATGATGATGTTTATGAAGATGCAGAAATTACTTATACGACTACACAAGAAAAATTGCCAACACCAGCTGAGATAAAAAATATTTTAGATTCTTATGTTATTGGTCAAGAAGAAGCAAAAAAGACACTATCTGTTGCAGTATATAACCATTATAAAAGAATTAATCATGAAAATGATACAGAAGATGATGTAGAATTACAAAAAAGTAATGTCTTGTTATTAGGACCAACTGGTTGTGGTAAAACTTTATTGGCGCAAACCTTGGCTAGAATTTTACAAGTACCATTTGCAATAGCTGATGCTACTACCTTAACAGAAGCTGGATATGTAGGGGAAGATGTAGAAAATATCTTATTAAAACTAATTCAAGCTGCTGATTACGATGTAGAAAAAGCACAAAAAGGTATTATTTATATTGATGAAATTGATAAGATTTCTAGAAAGTCAGAAAATCCATCTATTACAAGAGATGTTAGCGGTGAAGGTGTACAACAAGCCTTATTAAAGATTGTAGAAGGAACAGTTGCATCTGTTCCGCCACAAGGAGGACGTAAACACCCACATCAAGAGTTTATTCAAATTGATACTTCTAACATTCTATTTATCTGTGGTGGTGCTTTTGAAGGATTAGAGAAAATTGTAAAAGATAGAATGGGTAAAAAATCAATTGGGTTTGGTGCTCAAATTGAAAGTAATAAAGATATTGATAAATATAAAGTATTTGAAGAATTATTACCACAAGATTTATTAAAATTTGGTTTGATTCCAGAATTTGTGGGAAGGCTACCAATCATCGCAACTCTAAGAGAATTAGACAAAGATGCTTTGATTGATATTGTTACAAAACCAAAAAATGCTTTAGTAAAACAATATCAAAAACTATTCAAATTGGATAATGTAGAGTTAGAATTTGAAAAAGATGCTTTAGAAAAGATTGTAGATAAAGCAATAGAAAGAAAAACGGGTGCAAGAGGTCTTCGTTCTATTATAGAGGAAATTATGAGGGATGTGATGTTTGAAATTCCTTCAAATCCAAAAATAGAAAAATGTATGATTACAGGAGAAACTGTGGAAAATGGTGAAGCTCCAAAGATTATTATTAATAATAATCGTGAGATACCAGTAAAGAAACCACAAGCACCAGCAAAAACAAAAAGAGCAAAAACGACTAAAAGAACAGGAACAAGTGCATAAAATAGGAAAAATATAGGGCTTTAAAATAGCCCTATATTTTATACTTTAAGAAGGTTAAGTAGTTGATTAGTAATATTTATCCATGACAAGAAATAAAAAAATAAAAAAATGTAAAAAAGTTCTTGACAAAATGCAATATAGCATTTATAATAATAATTGTTCAAACGAAATGCAGGTGTAGTTCAATGGTAGAATTCCAGCCTTCCAAGCTGGCTATGCGGGTTCGATTCCCGCTACCTGCTCCAAATAAAAGTAGCTTACGATCTTATCCTGGTTCGTAAGTTTTTATTTTATGAAATAATAGTGTTGGATTGATTAGGAATGTCTAATCAATCCAACACTATTATTGGGAACTATACTATTTAGTACAGATTACCTTTAGAAAAAATGAATTAGGGGCAAATATGCAATCCAAAGTCCAATGAAAAGCCTATAGGAAGACATAAAAGGCAAGAGTGAGAGCAAATGTTAGACCTTACAATAATTTCTATTGCATTGATACTTTCAGGAAGCAACGCATTTTTCAGTTTTTGCTTTTCGCGCCAGCAGAGCTCTTTTCCATCTTTTCTTTTGAGATACAGGTAGGTTAGCTTTCCTTTTGGCTGTTTAAAACTATGAACTATAAAATCAATATTCAAGCCAAAGATATTAGTCTCTTTCCATTCTTTATTTTCTGGAAGAATTGCTACTTGGTCAATCCAAAAAGGAAAAAGAGACTTTTGAACTCCCCAGATGTGATAAAGATTGGCATGGTCTACAAGGTTTTTCTCATCAGGAAAAACTTCCATAGCGATAGGATCAGAATGTGTAATGAGTTTTTCTGCGATATGGACTTTTTCTGCATAAGTAGGTTCTTGGGAATCGTTAAAGGCTTTAACTGAATTTTGTAGCATTTGCCTTATATCTACCTTTTTGACAGAAAGATGAATGGTAGAGCCAAAACAGTGCATTCCCCATGAAGAAGATTGAATAAGAAATGTGCTAGTTTGATAATCCCACCTCCAAGCTTCATCCACAACTTTTGTACCTGGAAACAATTGATTTGCATGATTTACGATATCAGAATCTAACCGTTCCCATGCTGAGTAGTTAAGACTTTCCATCATTTTTTCCTCCTAAAAAAGATTATTGCTTCATTATACTATATTTCACTTGGTTTTTCAACAGGTGTGATACTTAAAATGAAAAATTGAGAAAGGTATTCAAGAGTTTATTGCTAAATAATAAAAAGTGTAGTATGATGATAATATCTAAAAATAGAGAGGATTTGATAGTGATGAACATATTAGCAGTAGGGGATTTGGTAGGGGAAAACGGATTAGAGAAGTTAACAGAGGTTTTACCTCAATTAAAAGAAGAATATAAAATAGACTTTGTTATTGTAAATTCAGAAAATGTAGCAGGAGGAATGGGAATTACCTTCAAAACATTTAATAAGTTATTAAAATTAGAAGTAGATTGTATGACTATGGGAAACCATACATGGGCCAAAAAAGATATTTTTGAATTTATTCATCATGTGAAAATATTAAGACCAGCCAATTATTCTAAAGGAGTACAGGGCAGAGGTTATTTTATCTATGAATGTAAAGGAAAGAAAATAGCAGTAGTAGATTTAATTGGAAGAACAGATATGGGAGTATTATCTGAAAATCCATTTACTGTAGCAGAAGAAATTGTAAAGAAAATCTCAGAAAAAGCAGATATGATTTTTGTAGACTTTCATGCAGAAGCAACAGCGGAAAAAATTGCCATGAAGCACTGCTTAGATGGAAAAGTAACTGCTTTATTTGGAACACATACTCATGTACAAACAGCAGATGAAGAAATTACAGAAAAGGGAACAGGATATATTACTGATTTAGGAATGACAGGACCAAAAAATTCTGTTATTGGTATGGAGATAGAAGCATCTGTAAAAAGATTTCAAACATCACTTCCAGAAAGATATAAATTAGCAGAAGGGGAATGCATTTTTAATGGAGTAGTATTTGAAGTAAATGACGAAAATTGTCGAACAAAAAAGATTACTAGAATATTTATTCGATAAAGAAAATAAAATGTAAAAAAACGCGATATATTTTTCCATTTTTTTCCAAAAAAGACTAGACAAAATTATATAAATATATTATAACTATAACTGTTCACAAAAAACAAAAATAAAAATTATAGGAGGCAAAAAATGGAAATTTTAAAAATCTCATCAAAATCAAATCCAAATTCAGTAGCAGGGGCAATTGCTGGTTTGGTAAAAGAATCTAACAAAGCAGAAATGCAAGCAATTGGGGCAGGAGCTCTTAATCAAGCAGTAAAAGCAATCGCAATAGCAAGAGGATTTGTAGCACCAGCAGGCGTGGACTTAGTATGTATACCTGCATTTGCAGAGGTAGAAGTAGAAGGCGAAGAAAGAACAGGTATTAAACTTATGGTAGAAGGCAGAAAATAAAAAGAGGATTTTTGATAAGGAAGTAGTATATAAATATTAGGGGCACAAAAATATGAATGAGTATTTTTGTGTCCTTTTAAATTAGTTGTCTGGTTAGGTACGTATGTTTATTGGACATTTATATAATCTTAACTGACAAACTAACGTCCAAAATTAGATAAAAGGAGAAGAACATGAAAAAGAAGAAAGTGATATTAATTCTTTGCTTATGCATTTTGGCAGGTGTAATAGGATTAGTAATCTATTTTACTTGTGGAGTTCAGCAAGAGGACAAGCAAGGAGATGTAGATGTAAAATATGAAAAAACGAATATGATTACCAACTTTCGATTAGGTATTGCTAAATATGATAATATGAATCCACACATAACACAAAATAAAGATATCGTACAAATAGCTTCTCTTATCTTTGAGCCATTATTAACCATAACACAAGATTATCGAATAGAAAATTACTTAGCAAAGGAATGGTCAAAGGTATCTAATAAAAGCTATATCATAAAATTAAAGGAAAATGTAAAATGGCAAGATAATAGTGATTTTACAGCAGAAGATGTTAAATTTACTATTGAAGAAATTAAGAAAAATAAAAAGTCTATTTATTTAGAAAATATGAAGGATATTCAAAAAGCAGAAGTGGTAGATAAGTATACTATCCGTCTAGAACTAAATAAAGAAATTCCATTTTTTGAATATCAGCTTATTTTTCCAATCATATCTAAAAAGCAATATGAAGGAAAAGACATGGTAAAGTCGAAAGAATTACCAATTGGAACGGGAAAGTATAAAATCACAAGATTGAATAAGGAAGTGATAGAGTTAACCAAAAATGAAAATTGGTATAATATGGAGAAGGAAGATAGTAATATTAAGAACATTACAATTTCACTTTATCAAGATATGGGAGAGGTTTATAACAGTTTTAAATTGGGCAATATTGATTTGGTACATACTAGCAATCAAAAATATGAAGAATATATTGGTAGTATGGGGTATCAAAAAAAGCAATATCCAGGAAGAGAGTACGACTATTTAGCTTTTAACTGTACAAATGTTGTTCTTCAAAATGTAGAAGTAAGACAAGCTATTCAGAAAGCTATTGATAAAGGGAAAATAGTTTCTTCTGTTTTAGAAGAAAAAGCATATGTAGCAAACTTTCCTTTAGACTATGGACATTATTTAACAAAAGATTTAGAATGGGGAGAAGTTTTTAGTCTAGAAGAAGCTAACAAAATCTTGAAAGATAATGGTTGGAGATTAGAATATGGAATTTGGTCGAAAGTAATAGAAGGAAGAACAAGAACTTTGAACTTTACAATAACAGTTCAAGAAAAGAATGAACGAAGAATAAAGGTGGCAGAAGAAATAAAAAAGCAATTAGAAGCAATTGGAATTCAAATTACAATTCAAAAGGTATCAGATAGTAATTATAAAAAAATACTAACCAATCATCAATATGAAATTCTTTTAACAGGTGTCTATAATGGATATAGCCCAGAATTGAATGGATTTTTAGGAGAAGGAAACTTAGCTAATTATGAAAATACAGAAGTAAATAATTTGTTAAAAGAAGTTAGTACTACGTCATCAGAAGATTTACAAAAAGAAGTATACCAAAAAATAGCAGAAACTTGGAGAAGGGAAGTTCCATATTTAGGGTTGTACCGAAATCGAGCAATAGTTGCTTATGGGCAGACTGTAAGGGGAGATGTCACACCAAATAACTATAGCATTTTATATCAGTTTAGTCAGTGGTATAGGCAGTAATGTCAGGTTGGGGACATACCTTCAAAATATAAAACGAAAAATAATAAAAAATGCTTGACAAATAAAAATAATAGGATATAATAACAACAAACATGCGTTTATGAGGATAGACAAAAGAAAATAGAATGTGATTTATATAAGAACAGAGAAAATAACAAAGAGAGAAAACTAGGAGGAAGAAAGAAATGAGTAATGAAAATCCAGAAAAGATGAAAGCATTAGAGGCAGCATTAGGACAAATTGAAAAACAATTCGGAAAAGGTTCTGTTATGAAATTAGGAGATTTTACAGCAATGAATGTAGAAGCAATTCCAACGGGAGCTTTGAGTTTAGATATTGCATTAGGAATTGGTGGAATTCCTAGAGGAAGAATTATAGAAGTATTTGGACCAGAATCTTCTGGTAAAACTACCTTAGCTTTACATGTTATTGCAGAAGCACAAAAAATGGGAGGAGAAGCAGCATTTATTGATGCAGAACATGCGTTAGATCCAGTTTATGCAAAGCATTTAGGAGTAGATATTGATAATTTAATTGTATCTCAACCAGATACAGGTGAACAAGCACTAGAAATTGCAGAAGCATTAGTAAGAAGTGGAGCATTAGATATTATTGTTGTAGATTCGGTTGCAGCATTAGTGCCAAAAGCAGAAATAGATGGAGACATGGGGGATGCCCATGTTGGTTTACAAGCAAGGTTAATGTCACAAGCTTTAAGAAAATTAGCAGGTGTTATTAATAAATCAAAATGTGTGATTGTATTTATTAACCAATTAAGAGAAAAAGTAGGTGTTATGTTTGGAAATCCAGAAACAACACCAGGAGGAAGAGCATTAAAATTCTATGCTTCTGTTAGATTGGATATTAGAAGAATTGAAGCAATCAAACAAGAAGGAGAAGTAGTAGGAAATCGTACTAGAGTAAAAGTTGTTAAAAACAAGGTTGCTCCACCATTTAGAGAGGCAGAATTTGATATTATTTATGGTAAAGGAATTTCTAAAGAAGGAAACTTATTGGATATTGCAGTTAATCTAGAGATTATTGATAAAAGTGGTTCATGGTTTAGTTATAATGGGGAAAGAATTGGTCAAGGTAGAGAAAATGCAAAAAGCTACTTAATGGATAATCCAAAGATTGCAGAAGAAGTAGAAGCTAAAATTAGAGATAATTATGCCACTGCATTTGAGAAAAGCCTTGGAGATGAAGAAGTAGATCCAGAACAAGAAAAAGAACCAGAAGAGGAGTAAAATAGAAAATGGCAGAGTTAAATAAAAACTCTTCTAGAGAAGAAATTCGTGCTTATATTGATGGTATTATGCAAAGAGATAGACAGGCAAAAAGTAAAGATCAAGTAGAGAAAAATAAGGAAATGCAACAACTAAAAGCAGAAATAACTTCTCAAATTAAACAAAAAACAAAACAAATTGATAATGAGTTAGTGGAGTTTGATAATTTAAAAACAAAAGTATTGAAATATATAGTGTATAAGAAGAGAACGGAAAAAGAAGTAAGACAGAAGTTCTCTTCTTCTTCGATAAATCAAAATTTACTAGATGATGTAATTGAGAACTTAAAAGAAAATGGATATATTAATGATGAAGGATATATCCAAAGAGCAATGAATGAATTTTTAGCGATTAATACCCTCTCTTTAAAAGAAATTAGAAACAAGCTATATGCAAAAGGACTAGAACGTGATATAATAGATACATACTTTTCAAACCATGCAGAACAATTAGAAGAATATGAAATAGCATGTGCTAAAAAAATAGCAATCAAAAAACAAACCCAAATGGAACAGACAGATATTGAAAACTTTCTATATCGCAAAGGATATACAAAAGAAAGTGTACGATTAGCTTTTGAAGATTAATGCGCTAAAAAAGTAAAAGCTTCGATTGAAGAGGAAATCAGGAAGTTGAGAAAAGGAACAAATACAAAAAAGGAAAGAAAGAAATGCAAAATGTACTAACATTAGAAACAAATAAATATAAAATTAAGATAGAGAACTTTGAAGGTCCTCTTGATTTATTATGTCATTTAATAGATAAAAACAAGATGGATATTTGTGAAATTAAAATAAGTGAAATTACAGAGCAATATATTCAATACTTAAATGAAATGGAAAAAATGAATTTAGAAATAGCAAGTGAATTTTTAATTATGGCTTCTACTTTGCTATACTTAAAATCTAAGTCTTTATTGCCAAAAACAGAGGAAGAAGATGAAAAAGAATTAACAGAAGAAGAGTTGTTAAGAAGAATTATAGAGTATAAAAAGTATAAAGAGATTACAAAGAAGTTTAGAGAAGCAGTAGAAGAAAATTCTCAAAGAATTTTTAAACTGCCTGAAGTAATTGAACTTCCAAAGCAGAAATTAGAAGTGAATTATAGTAAGGAAATTATACCAGAGATTTACAAAAAATTAGTAGAAAGAAATGAACAAAAACAAAATCAAAATGCACAAAATATTGAAAAAATTGCTATTACAGATACTTATACAGTAGAAAGTAAAGTAAAAGTAATGTTTAAAGAACTCTTACATAAAAAACGTTTTGTATTTAATAGACTATTTTCTACTAGAAAATGTAACAAACAAGAAGTAGTTACTGCATTTACAGGATTATTGGAATTGTCTAGAAGAAGTAAGGTTTTAACAGAGCAAGAGGAACTTTTTGGAGATATTAATGTAGAAAAAGCAAGAAAAATGGGGTAATATGAGATAGAATAAAAGGAGAACCATTGCATTATATAGGAAAGTTAAATAAAAATAGAATTGGCAAATATGCTAATAAAATTGTAACCTTTGATGTTGTTTTAACAGAGGAAAGAAGATTACATATATATGAAAATCATACAAAGGATTATGAACAAATTATAGAGAATATAGATAGAGTGGTATTGAATCCAAATGAGGTGTTAGAAGATTTAAAACATAAAGATACAATATTACTTATTGACAAATTAGAAAAAGACAACTTAAATGTTGTAATTAAACTCAATATAGTTGACAATGAAAGCCATCCAAAAAATTCAGTGATGACAGCTTGGATAATAAGAGAAAAGAATCTTCAAAAATTAAGAAAAAATACTCAAATTATTTACAAGAATGAATAAAAATGATATAATAAAAGTACAATAAAATAGTTATTTGAAGTAGAGAATGTGCTGCTACACACCTAGCAATAGGTCAAAAGAAATGTTGGAAGGGGCACACCAACCAAATAACAAAGACGAAGAGCTATGCAACCATAGCTCTTTAGTTTTGAAAAATGAAATGTAAGTTTAACATGATTTGATTAAAAACAACAAAACAGGGAAAACTAATATCAAATAACTTCGAGAAAAGGAGGTTATCAAATGGTATTAGTTTTTATTTTATTGACAATACTAATTATTCTATTAACATTCTTCTTTTTGATACTACTATCTACTGTTCATATAAAAATACAAAATTTTAGTATAACCAATATGAAAGAAGAAAAATTGGACAAAGATTATGCAATTATCTTATCTTTATACTTAGGAAATAAAATAAAATGGATAAGCATTCACCTAAATGATAAGAAGTTAAGAAAAGCATATAGCAAAATGCAATTAGAAAAAATAGATTTAGAAAAATTAGAAAAAGATTTTAGGTGGGAAGATTTGAAAGTAATCAAAAAGTTGCAGCCTAAAATTGCCAATTTGAAATTAAATATGCAAGTAGGATTAGAAAATCCTGTAGTTACCGCATTTGCTGTTACAAGTATATCTTCTATTATTTCAATTTTTCTACCATATGTGGCGGTAAGCAAGAAGAAAGAACATTATGAATATGCCATTACACCAGTTTATCAAAATCAAAATTTATATAAAATTGAGTTTGGTTGTATAATTCAGGTAAAAATGGTACATATTATAAATGTAATCAGTAGTTTTTTAAAGAAAGGAAGAAGTGATTTAAATGAACGAACAACATCCCATAGAAGGTCTTATGGTTACAGCTATGAATAGTATCCAAGACATGATTGATGTGAATACTATTATAGGAGAACCAATAGAGACAACAAATAATGTTATTATTATTCCAATTTCCAAAGTAGGATTTGGATTTGCAGCAGGAGGAAGCGAATTTAAAGGTGAAACTATTAATGAGTATACCAAAAAAGAAAAAGAGGAAGCCATTCAATATAGGCTACCATTTGGTGGAGGAAGTGGAGCAGGTGTCTCTATTTCACCAATTGCTTTTTTAGTAGTACAACAAAATACCGTTAAATTATTACCAGTAGAACATTGTTCTTCAGTAGATAGATTATTAGACTATGTACCAGATTTAATGGACAAGTTAAATAATTTCTTAAACAAGAATATGCAAAATAAAAAAGAAGAGAAAAGAGAAGAGCTAAGGAGCCAAGAAAGAGCAAGAAAAGATTTGAAAGAAACTTTAGAAACTATTTCAGAAGCAGTACCAACTCCTAATAATATTAATAATAAAACAAGACCAAGACGTAGTAGGATGCCAAAAACAGAACAAATTACTTATGAATATGAGTATGATGAAACAGAAGGCGAAAATCAAAGGTTTGAAGAATAGAAAATAGAATTAGTTATAAATTGAAGTGAGCCCAAAATGTTAAATAAAAAAGTTTAACATTTGAGGCTTATTTTTTTAGAGATATCTTGCTAATTGCAAATAAAAAGAGATATAATCTAAGAAGTAAAAAAAGCAAAGGAAGAAAGATATGAAATATACACAAGGAATACAAGAATTAAGTTTACCAGAAATTTATAGATTTGGAATAGAGTTAGAAGCTTTTAATGTTAATACAGGTTTGGGAAGCAAAAGTTTATATCATTCAAAAGAAAGTAATGAATTTTTAAAACAACATAGATGGAAAAAAGCAAATTTTCTAGAAGAAAGTTTAGTAGGAGAAGGTGGAGCAGAGTTAGTTTCTCCAATTTTGTATGATAAAATAGAAGATTGGCAAAATTTACAAGAAGTTTGTGAGCACATGCAAAAGTATCCAGGAAAACATGGAAAAGAAGTAGTGGCAGATGAAAAATGTGGTTGCCATATTCACTTTGATAGTAGAACTTTAAGTGGTAAAACAAAAGAAGAGTCGCAAGCTATCATGGGGAACTTCTTAAGTTTATGGGCAGAGTCAGAAGAGTTAATTTATAAAATGTGTAATGATGTAAATTCACCAATTAGATCAGGAACATTAAATGTAAAAGGAAATCCCATTCATAGACTATCACTTGCCATTCAAGGTGTAAAAGGTATGGCAATGCCGACAGGAAAGAAAATACATGAGGCAATTCAAAATAATACATTAAAAGTGTCCTACCAAAAGTTTGGGAGAATGAAGAGAGCTGTAGCAAAATTAAAATTAGATAATAGGAGATATGCAGGTCTAAACTTAACAAATTTAGGAAATCCAGATAAAAATACAATAGAATTTAGAATTTCAAATGGAACTTTAGATCCAGAAGTGATTAAGCAAAATGTATATTTATATGCTTCGTTAATCGAAACAGCAAGAACAATGGCTTTAGAACCTGAAAAGTTAGGAGATAAAGTCGAACAATTTTATAGAACTGATGTAGATGAGGCTAGTAAGTTAGAAAACTTACTAAATTTATTATTTGAAAATGAACAAGAGCAAGATATATACAGAAAAAGATGGGAGTCTGTCAGAAATGCAGAAGTGTTTAGAGATAATGAGAAAAGAGGGTTTGCACCTAATAGATTTCAAAGAGAAGAATTTGAGCAAATAGCAAAAAGAACACCAGCAACAAGGGTAAAGCAAGCATTTGCAAAATTAAAGGGTATGTTACAAGAAAAAACAAGAAATAACTTAAGAGATGACCAGTTAGGAAGTGAGAGATAGATGGTAGATATTATGTATCAGAATGCACTAGCAGAAGTGGAAGAGATATTACAAAATACAGAAGAAGAGTTAGTAGCTAAAATTCCAAATAAAATAAGGCAATTTATTAAAGAGAATAGAAATCAAGAATATATGACAAATATAGTAAATGCGGAACCATTGAATAGGCAAAGTATTTTACCAGAAACACAGGCACTTTTAGCATTAATTTACAGAAGCTATTGGGCAACAGAAGAAGAAAAGAAAGAGTTTGCTGATAGAGATAGTATAGAACTAAAAAAGGAAGAAGTAAAACAAAGTTTGTATTCTAGTAATGTATTTGAAAAACAAAAGATGACAGATGAGATAGAAGTAAAACCAAAAGAGATAACAGATATTGTCTTAGTACAAGAGGAAAAATGGTATCAAAAAGTGTGGAGAAAATTATGTAGTTTATTTAGAAAGTAAACAATATATGACCAACACATTTGCTAAAGTTAGAAAAAAAGTGTAGCATTAATCAAAGGAATGGTGGTGGGAAAAAGAGATGGAAAAAGACTGTTTGTCAAAATCAGAATATTGTAGAGCAAAACAATGTAATAAGATTTTATGGCTAGATAAGAATAAACCTGAATATGCAGAAGCAATAGCAAATGATTCTGTGCTAGAAAATGGTTCAGAAGTAGGAAAATTAGCTAAAGGGTTACTAGGAGAACATGTAGATATTTTGTACCAAGAGAATATAAATAATATGATAGAAGAAACTAAAAAATATATGAGTTTAGCACCTAATATAATAACAGAAGCTTCTTTTTGTTATCACAATAATTTTTGTAGTATAGACTTATTAAAAAATGATATAGATGGTGTAGAAGTCTATGAAATAAAGAGTTCAACTAGAATAGCAGATATCTATTTAGAAGATATAGCTTATCAAATTTACATATTGTTACACTTGGGGTATAACGTGAAAAAAGTAAATCTAACATATATTAATAGCAATTATGAAAGAAAAGGAGACTTAGAGTTAAATAAATTATTAAAAACAGAAGATGTTACACAACAAGTAATGAAGAAACAAAAGGAAGTAGAGCGAAAAATACAAGAAATTGAAGAATATATGAAAAATGAAGCAGAGCCAATACAAGAAATAGGGACTCACTGTAGTAATCCTTATTCATGTGCCTATTGGAAATATTGTACGAAAGAGTTACCAGAAAAAAATGTATTTCATATTAGAAGAATGCCGACCCATAAAAAGTTTGAAATGTACTATAACGGAATTATAACATTTCCAGATTTACTAAAAGAAGCTATAAATCCTAGGTATAAAGAGCAAATAGAATATGAAATAACCAATAAAGAGTCCAAAATAGAGAAAAAGAAAATCAATGAATTTTTGAAGGGATTACATTACCCGTTATATTTTTTGGACTTTGAAACCTATCAACAAGTGATACCAAAATATGATGGAATAAAACCATATATGCAAATACCATTTCAGTATTCTCTTCATTATATAGAAGAGGAAAATGGAAAATTACAACATAAGGAGTTTTTAGCAGAAGCGGGATATGACCCAAGAAGAAAATTAGCAGAAAGACTCATTCAAGATATTCCAAAGGATGTTTGTGTATTAGCTTATAACATGGGATTTGAAAGAGGGGTGATTAAGAATTTGGCAAAAGAATTTCCAGATTTAAGTCAAGACCTAATGAAAATACATATGAATATTCAAGATTTAATGATACCTTTTTCAAAAAGATGGTATTATTGTAAAGAGATGGAAGGATCTTATTCGATAAAACATGTACTACCTGCATTGTTTCCTAATGAGCCTGAATTAGATTATCACAATTTACCATTGGTGCATAATGGAGGAGAAGCGATGAGTACATTTGCTACATTAGCAGAAAAAAGTAAAGAAGAGCAAGAGGAAATAAGAAGGGGCTTATTAGCTTATTGTAAATTAGATACATTAGCAATGGTTAAAATTTGGGAGAAATTGAGAGAGGTTATAAATGGATAAAAAAGAGTTTGTAGAGAGTATCAAAGAAGATTTAGGAATAAAAACTTATCAGGAAATGGGTGAAGATGCTAATTTAAATGTTAAATTTGACTTTAATGAAGGTGAATTAGAGAAAATACAGCAGATCTTTTTAAAAAAAGCTCACCGTAAAGAAAAAAAGAATAAATAGAAGTATAGAGAATAAGGAGCATGAAACATGGAAAATGTGATTGATGTTAGTAAAGTAAATAATTGTTGGTTGGTACGAATTCTTCCTTTTTGGTTGGAAGATAAAGTAAATAATGATTTTGTTATAAAGTATCAACAAAACTGTATGAAAAATGGTATATTTGGAATGGGATGGAGTGACGATAAGAAAACAGGAGAATTAAAAAGGCTATTTAACAATAGAACGATAAAAGAGAATATTGATAAAAAGGAAATAAAAGAATTTATCAAACTAGAAAAGCTATATAGAAATATGGAACAAAGTGATTTTATAGACATGGCAGATCTTTATGAGGGCAAAATGCGAGAGTTTGAAATAAAGAATAAGGAGAAAGGAAAGAAAGAAGAAAAGTCAGAAGAAGACGATGAGATAGAAACGCAAAATAGTGGAGCTTTGAGAAAAGCACTGAATGCTTATAAGAATATTCAAAAAGATGATATAGTCATTACTAGGCTAAGAAATGGAAGATATTATATCGGTAGAGTAAGTTCAGAAGAAGCATTTTATAATAGAGGAGAAGACCAAGAAATATTGGAAGGACATGCTTCGCAAGGGTTTAGTTGGTGTTGCTCTGTATATAAATGGTATGCTCTTTCAGAAGAACAAGTACCAACAGATATAGTAGGAAGATTTTCACAAAGACGTCAGCCTACAATCCAAAGAGCAGGTGATGATAGGATAAGACTATTAATGATTAAAATGTATGAACAACAAGAAGAGGTAGACAATGAATTTCCAGTTGAAAAATTGAAAATTGATATACCTGCTATCCAATTAAATGAAGACAATTTTGCAAGAGCACTAAACTATATGGAATTGGAAGACTTAGTATACTTATACATGATAGAGCAAAATAAGAATTATTCATTATTACCATCACAATGTAAAATTAGTGAAATAAAATATGAATTCTTTTTGTTAGACAAAGACAAAAATAAAATTACTTGTCAAGTAAAGAATAGAGAAGAAGTTAAATATAATGATTATAAGAATGAAGTAAGAGACAGCAAAAATTCAAAATTGAAAAAAATTTATTTGTTTTCGGGTATAGAAGAATATGGTAAGTATGAAAAAGAAGATGGAGTAGAGATAATTGAAAGGGATAAGTTATATGAAATTTTGAAAGAATCCGACTTTTTTAAAGATAAATTTGAAAGTGGATATTATGAGATAACGAATAAGAACTTTAAAAACATAGAAGAAATAGAAGCTCCAAATGAAGAATGGGAAGAAAATGAGGTCTTTAGGGGAAATAAGAGAAGATATAGGAAAAGCTATTATAAGAAAGATAAAAAAGCTACTCCAGGAATCTATTTTCATACAAAAGCTAGAATTTATTATAATGATGAGTTTAAAAGTTTTATTGTAAGTGACCAAAATGGTGAATATACAAAAGAAATCCAAAGAATAGTAGAAGAATGGTCAAAGGTGCTATTTTAGATAGAAGGAGAAACGGATGGAACTATATGAGAAAAATGGAAATCCAATTTACATATTAAATGTATTAAAGAAATATAGTGATGAAGAACATATGTTATCAGTAGCAGAGATTGGAAGGAAAGTAAAAGAAATATACAATGTAGAAATTGACCCAAGAACAATTAGAAGAAATATTAATTTACTAAAAGAAAAGTTAGAATATGATATTAGTACAAGAGATGAAAATGGAAAGGGATATTACATCTTAAAAAATCCAGATACGGATTTCGAGGCAGGAGAAATTAGAGCAATCATAGATACATTTAGTTATGCAAATTATATTGTACCATCAGTTGCAAAAAATATTATTCAAAAATGTAAGAATATGCAAAATATTTATGAAAATAAGAAATTAAATAATTATCAAATTTATTCCAATGATGCCAAAACAGAAAATATGGAAGTAATTAAAAATATAGAAGACATTTCTGATAGTATCCAAAATAGAAATAAGATTCAATTTGAATATTGGAAATATCATATGGCTGAGAAGCTAGAAAAGCAAATATGGAGCAAACCAACAGTTGCTCCATATGCAATTGTATATAATAACCAAGAATTTTATTTGATAGGGATTAAGGAAGGACAAGAAGAGTTCTACCATTATAGATTAGATAGAATTAAGAATTTGAAAAAGTTAGATGCAAAAAGAACAATTTCAAAAACCAATAGCCAGATTAAGGAATTTGCAGAGTCAACAGTGAAAATGTTTGGAGGGAAAAAGGAAAGAATAGAAGTAATTTGTTCTATGCAATTATTAGATGTTGTACTTGATGACTTTGGAAAAAATATTACCATTCATAAAATAGATGACGAAAGTTTTAAATTAATTTTAGATGTTAGTACAAGAGGATTTAAAACATGGGTAATGAGAAACATAGATAGTGTTGAAGTGATAAGTCCAATAGCATTAAGAAACGAAATAAAAGAGATAATAGATGTAGCAAAAAAGAAATATGATAATTAGAAAACATACAATACGTGACCAGATAGATTGAGAAAAACTTTGAAACTAGTATAATAAATATATTAGTTTTAAAGTTTTTATTTTTAGGAGGGTATTATGAAATCAAATTTTGAAGTGAACGTAAAAACAGAAGAAATATTAAAGGAGTTAGATGGTATATATGGAACTGACCAATGTAAAGAAGTCATTAGAAATTATGCATCCTATATCGAAATGAAGAAAAGAGGAGAAGTAGAGTTTGGAAATTATAATATTTTAATTAGAAATCAATCAGAATATGGTGCATCTGAACAATTAGTAGAAGTTATATGGAAGATTTTAAAAGCAAATCAAATTGTTAAAACTCCTTATCGATATCTTGAGAGAGATGTAATTAAAAAAGGTGGAAATTACAAGGCAATACAAGAGCTAGAAGAGGAACTATTGATAATAGATAACAAGAGATTAGACATTTATAACAAAAATGAAATCAAAGGGCTAGTTGCTCAGGTGACAGATAAAATTTTTATTGTAATAGACAAAGACGAAAGGGAAGGATTAGTAAATGCTACTATGGGAAGTTATATTACATGGACTATGAAAATAGAGAAGATTTCTAAAAAAGATAAAGTTGATTATACCAATCAATTTCTTGCTAAAAATAAAATAAGAGTAGATAAAAAAAGTAGTTTTGTAGATTGTATATCTAATGAGCCTTTTTGGAAAGTAAAAGATGAATTATTACATATTGTATTACAATGCAAAATGAGAGGGATAGAAAAGATTACAGATAAGGTAATAAAAGAAAATCTCAAAAAAGAATATTACCGAAAAGGTACTACTAAGGTAAAACAAAATGCTATGGAAGAATTAGAGGATATGATTGGAATAGAAGCTGTGAAAAAGCAAGTTGAGCAGATTGTAAATTTTGTGAAAGTGAATCAAAAAAGAGGAAAGATGCCAAGTTTACATATGTGCTTTTTAGGAAATCCAGGAACAGGTAAAACAACTGTTGCAAGAATTGTAGGAAAGATATTTTCGGAAATGAAAATTCTATCTCAAAAAGATATTTTTATAGAAGCACAAAGAGCAGACTTAATTGGAGAATATGTAGGACAAACTGCTCCAAGGACAAAAAGCAAAATAGAAGAAGCAGAGGGAGGCGTTCTGTTTATTGATGAGGCATACTCTATTTCCTCTTATATTCAAGATGAAGCAGGCAGAGATTATGGAGCAGAATGTATTGCAACATTAATAAAAGAGATGGAAGACAAAAGAGATAGTTTATGTGTGATCTTAGCGGGATATACAGAGGAAATGGAACATATGCTAAAAACTAATCCTGGTTTTGAGAGTAGAATTCAATTCAAAATAGAGTTTCCAGATTATACAGAGATGGAATTATATGAAATCTTTAAGCAAATGGCTAAACAAGAAAAATATAAAATAGCAAGTAATATTAAGCCAAGATTATTAGAATATTTTTCTGTTCAAAAGCATTGTGAGAATTTTTCTAATGCAAGATTTGTAAGGAACTTTTTTGAAAAGGTGAAGTTTGAACAAGCGGACAGAATAGCAAAAGAGGAACAAGAGGACATAAATTTTATAAAAAAATGTGATATAGAAAAAGTAATAAGGAAAACACAAGTACCAAAAGTAGAAAAGATGAAAATAGGATTTGCAAGTTAAAGTAAAATAGTATATGATTAAAAGTAAGAAAGGGAGGAAAAATGATAAGTTTAGAAGAAATTCAAGAAGTTAGATTACAGTGGGATTGGCAAGAGGCAATATTTCCAAGAGAATATGTAAGAAAACTGCAATATGAAGAAGGCACAAAAAGAAACAATGAAATAGAGTGTAGTAAAGTTATTTTAGCAGTAGATTTAGCATACATAAAAGAACATAACATAGTAAGCCCAATTAGTAAAAAAGAAATAACTATTTTTGACAGATTACAAGAAAAAGATGTCTGGAATATAGTATTGATAACAGAAAAGGAAAAATATACTTTAAATCTACCTTCTTATCGAAAAGAAAGCTATTGTGGTGAAAAGGAGTTGTTAGTTAGTGAGGATGCACAGAATTTGTGTGAAAGGCATCAAGTAGAAAAAGCAATTTATGCAGTAGTGTGGGAAGAAATAGAAGAAAAAGAGTTTTATATGAGTCAAGGAGAATGGAGCATTTTCCTTCAAAAAGGAAATCTCACAGATATTTCAGCAATAACACATCCATTAGGAATAGAATTAGTAGATAGAGTTCTGCTCAAAAACAAAGAGGAAAACCTAGATATGCTCTATAGAATTCATGAGGCAGATACTAGAAGAAAAGAGATATATAATATCAAAAAAGGATATACACTTTCAAAGGAATACTATCCTTTACATGGAATAGATATTTTTATTCTAAATGCCAAAAATCATGCTCACCATTGGAATTTTAACTTTATACTAGTTCCAAACTTAGCACAAGAAGAACAAAACTTATATAAAGTAATTGAAGAAGGAATACCAAATGAAGATACGAAAAATTATTTTAGCAGAACAATTATAGTTTATGACGAAAAGGATAAATTACAAGAAGATATGCTAGAATATTTAAATGAAAATTTGTTATTTGTTACTTATCAAGAACTTAATAAAATATGGTATGATATACATAAAGAGTGGAAGTTATTATAATCTCATTTCAAGATGAGTAGCATTGGACACAAAAAAGTTAGTATGATAAAATGTAAAAAATATAAGGGAGGAGAGATAAAAATGAGAGGATTATCAAAGAGATTTATGAAAGATTTAAAAGAAGGAGAATTAAAGCCACTATTGGATGCAGTAAAAAAAGATGATACACTATGTTTAGAAATTCGCGAAAATTATATTAATATCTATTATCGTGGTGGTAACATTTGTAAAGTAACTGAAGAAGATGAAAAATATTTATTTTTCTTTGATATGAAATACACAGAAAAATATAAAGAAGAAGTACCAGAATTATTGGAAAATGGTAAGGTAGAAGAAATTGTAAATAATATACCAATTCTAAAAAATGAAATGGATAGTTATTTTTCAGAACATGCAAAATTAGAAAGAGAATTCCAACAATTAATATTACGTGAAAATAATTGTACACCTATTAGTAGAGATACAGATTATTATATTGTAGACCTTGAATATGCCAATAGTGATAATAATAGTCGTTTTGATATGATTGCAACAAAATGGCTATCGACTGCAAATAGTAGGAAAAAAGGAGAAGCATTGAAACTTGCCTTTATTGAAGTAAAATATGGAGATGGGGCTCTAACAGGAAATGCAGGAATACAAAAACATATTAAAGATTTATACAAGTTTTTAAGTAAGTCAGAAAATAGTATTTATGAAGAAGCAGAAAATGTGATTAACCAAAAAATTGAACTAGGTCTCATTTATAAAATTAAAAAAGACATTACTGTATCAAAAGAAAAACCAGAAGTAATTCTTTTATGTGCAAATCATAAACCAGTAAAAACTGCATTAAAGAGAGAAATTAGAGAGGTAATGCAAACACTAGAATATAAAGAACTTAAAAAAATGTGTGATTTAAAATTAGCAACCTCTTCTTTAATGGGATATGGGCTATATGATGAATGTATGCTTTCTTTTGAAGAATTTGTAAGTGAAGAATAGTGAGGAATAGCAATGAAAATTATTGTCCATCGTGGAACACATCAAATTGGAGGATGTGTGACAGAAATACAAAGCAATAAAGGAACTAGAATTGCAATTGATATAGGAGAAAATTTGCCATCACAAAATCAAGAGGTGACACAAGAACTAAATATAGAAGGATTAACAATACAAGGGCAAAATAACTTTAAGGCAGTTTTTATTACCCATTATCATGGTGACCATATAGGGTTATATCATAAAATTTTACCACAAATACCAATTTATATGGGGAAAATCTCAAAAGAAATTTATAAAATATTGCAGACTCGTCTTGCAAAAGCTAAAATAATTTCAGAAGAAGATTTAGCACGAATTGAACATTTTAAAACTTATCAAATTCCAGAGAAGATTACAATTGATGATATAACTATTACACCAATTGAAGTAGATCACTCCGCATTTAATAGTCATATGTTTTTGATAGAAGCGGATGGAAAAAGAGTGCTACATACAGGGGACTTTAGGACCCATGGGCAAAGAGGAAGTAAAGTTTTAGAGGCGATAGAAAAGTATGTAGGACAAGTAGATTGCTTAATTTGTGAAGGAACTACATTATCTAGAGAGAAAAAAAGTTGTATGACAGAAAATGAGCTACAACGAAAAGCAAAAGAAATATTTCAAGATAACCAATATACTTTTGTTATGTGTAGTAGTACCAATATTGACCGCATTGCAGCAATTCACAAAGCAACCTTGCAAACTAATAGACTGTTTATTTGTGATAATTATCAAAAAGAAGTTTTAATGTATATTGATTCTATTGCAAGAAGTGATTTGTATAAATTTAAAGGTAAAGTATTAAGCTATGACGAAAATATCTTAGATATGATGAAGGATAGAGGTTTTGTTATGCTAGTACGTGATAACTATATTTCAAAAGAAGTGATGAAAAAGTTTCCTAAAAGTACTTTTGTCTATTCTCAATGGGAAGGTTATTTAAATCCAGAGTTTGTAGAATACAAAACTATGCAAGAGTTTGTACCAAATGATGCTATACATTTACATACAAGTGGACATGCAGATTATGAAGCGATTAAAAATGTATGTCAATTAGTAAAGCCTAAAATTTTAATTCCAATTCATGGAGAAAATCCAAAAGTTTTTAAAGAAATGCGGATTAAAAGAGTGCACAATAAAAGAAGTACAAGATGGTAAAGAGGAGATTTTATGATGGAAAAGCTAAACGAATATATATGTTTTAACTTGGCAAATAAGTTATATAAAAATAAGTTGCTTTGGAAGGATATAGGACATATGGCTTCACATATTTGTGAAATAGAAAATATGGAGATTATAATTCTTCGTACATTATATGACCGATGCTATTGAGAAAATCTTTCCTATTACTTATAATATAAGTGATAGGAGGGATTTTTTTGAATATAGGATTTAAAGGTTTAGATAAAATAATCAATATAGAAGAACCACAATTGATATTATTAACAGGTTCATATTTTATAGAAGAACTTTCGGGAGATATAGCAAACAATATATGTTTAAAACAGGAATGTAAAGTATTGGAAATTGTTAGTTGCAGAAAAGAATATATAATACAACGAATGTTTGTAAATGAGGCAAATGTAAATTATAGAAAGTGGTATTGTAAAAATCAATATACAGATGAAGAAGTAAAAAGAATTGGTGAAAGTACATTAAATTTGATTGAATCACTTAAAAGATTACCTACTATTATTGAACAAAATATGAATTTATATGATTTGCAGGAAGTTGCTAAATATGTTTCGGATTATGCAAATGAGTATGCAGATAGAGAAGAAGTAAATACATTAGTTGTATTGGATATTTTTCCATTAAGTTATGGAGAAAAGGAAACAAAAGGAAGAGATACTAAAAGATATAGAAGAGAAAGCTTAAAACTGATTAAAAAATTAAAGAGGATAAGTCATAATTTAAGATGTCCTATTATTTTTATAGATAATATTGACCTTACCAAAAAATATAATGTAGAGACGCACAGTTGTAATTATCTTACCAAGAAAGATATTGATGAGATAGAGAAAATCAATAGGCATGTTGATACATTTATTATAGCAAATGTAGATGAAACAATAAATGTAGAAGATACAGATATATTTAATATAGATGTATATGACCAAAATAAAAAAATAGGAACTTGTAAATTAAAATATGATTTTATATGTAGAAAATTTGTGGATTATGAAGGAGAAGAAAGCAATGGATATTTATAATATAATTAATTCAAAGGCTATTCAAAAACATTGTAGAGAAATAAAGCATCAATTTAATGCAGAAGAATTAGCGGTGCTAATATATAGAAATAAAACCATGAGTATTGAAGAAAAAATCAGTAGCTATCAAGAGCTAATTGCAGATTATCCTGATATGGAAGTAATAGAAAGGATAAACTGTAAACACTATGATAGTGTAAAAGATATGATAAGAGGAGAAATAGAAAGAATAGAAAATTTAGTAAAAATATTTAAGGCAAATGAACAAGATGTGGTGTATTCTTATAATTATTATTGCAGTTGTCATAACCATATTATAGAAGGAAAAGATGAGTATAGAGATATTTACAAAACTCTAAAAGAAGTACAAGAACTAATAGATAAAGAAATAGAAGAAGATGAAGAAAAAGAGATAATTAGTTTTGTTATTACCAAAAGAACTGTATCAAAACCAAATAAATATAAAATTAAAGCAGAATATATATTAGATGAAAATAGGAAGTTAAAAATGGTAAACATATATAACTTTGAAGGTGAATGGTTAGACATTAGTAATATTTGCTTGAATATTCCGACACCTTTTAAAAAGCGGAGATTTATTAGTTTCTAATTCTCAAACTCCTTTTTCAGAGGGGAATGTTTTAAATTATGATAGATTTCCATTTGTATTACAATATTTATGCAATTGGAATAATAACTTTCAAAAGATACTAGATGGGGGAAACCATGATTCTTCTGATATGCAAGGACCAGGATATTTAATATCAGAAGAAGGTAAACTATATTGTGATAATATTTTTGACTATGATAGTTGGGAGTATTTTGAAGGAGAATTACAAGGGACAGAAAGAATTTTGCAAGGTGTTAGTAGCCTAATGCAAGATAAAATTGGAATTGATATATTTTTAGATGCTTATCAATACCTGCAAAACGAAAGGAATCAAGCATTAGATATTTATACAGAAGAAGGTCTAAAACTGGCAGGATTAACGGAAATAGAAGATAAGAAGTAAAATAATATATATTATTTATATACAGAGAGGCATATTATAATAAAGAGATTAAAAGTGATGTTACAGAAATAATAATTGCTAAAAATAAAGAGGGAACTTGTGAAACTGTAAAATTAGACTGAAGAATAGAATGACTAACAATGTTGAAAAGATAGAACTAGTGTGATACAATTCGAAAAAATAGAAGGAGAAAAGATATGGAAAGAGTAGAATTACATTTACATACTAATATGAGCCAAATGGATGGAATAAATTTTTGTAAAGATTATATAGAAAAGGCAAAGCAACTTGGAATGACAGCTATTGCAGTAACAGATAAACGGGGGAGTACAAGCTTTTCCAGAAGCACAAAGGTATTTGGAAAGAACAGAAGATAATGAATTTAAAGTGATTTATGGGATGGAGGGATATTACTTACCAAGTAATGATGCAAAAGGCAAAACTTATCACATAAGTATTTTAGTAAAAAATGCAATTGGACGAAAAAATTTATATAAATTAGTTTCAATATCAAATTTAGATTATTTTTATAAGAAACCCACAATCACCAAAAATGTGTTAACAGAGAATAGAGAGGGATTGTTAGTAGGAAGTGCTTGTCAAAAAGGAGAAGTATATAGAGCAATAGTAGAGGGAAAGTCAGATGAGGAAATAGAACAAATTGCCAATTTCTATGATTATCTCGAAATACAGCCAATAGAAAATAATAGTAGTCTAATTACAGAAAATAGTATAAAAGATGAAAGAGAATTAGAAGCTATTAATATTAAAATAGTAGAATTAGGAGCAAAATTAAATAAGATAGTTGTTGCAACAGGGGATGTACACTTTGTCAATAAAGAAGATGAAATATATAGACAAATTTTAATGTCTGCACAAGGAGATGAATATGCAGACGAACAATCACCTTTATATTTTAGAACAACAGAAGAAATGTTAAAAGAATTTGAATACTTAGGGAAAGAAAAAGCTTATGAAGTAGTAGTAACAAACACTAACAAAATTGCAGATATGTGTGAGAGAATAAAACCTATATTAGATGAAAAATGCTATCCATATATTGAAAATAGTGAAATAGAAATTAAAGAATTAGCTTATAAAGGAGCATACAATTTATATGGTAATCCATTACCAATTAAAGTAAAAGAAAGATTAGACAAAGAGTTAAATTCAATCATAGAAAATGACTTTTCTACACTATATATGATATGGCAAAAACTAGTAAAGAAAGCAAATGATGATGGATATATTGTTGGAAGTAGAGGCTCAGTTGCTTCTTCTCTTGTGGCATACTGCATTGGTATGACAGAAGTAGATCCTATTAAATACAATATACCATTTGAAACATTTGCAGGTTTTAATGGAGAAAAAGAGCCAGACATTGATTTGAATTTTGCAGGAGAGTATCAAAAAAGTGCACATGAATATGTAAATACAATATTAGAAGAAGGAACAACGGTTAAAGCAGGTACAATAGGTACAATATCAACTAAAACGGCTTATGAACATGTAAAGAAATATTTTACGGAAAGAGAAATGACAGTTGATGATGAAGTAATAGAAAAAATAGCACAAGGAATAGAAGGGATAAAAAGAACAACAGGAATGCATCCAGGTGGAGTTATAGTAGTTCCTAAAGGTAGAGAAATATACGATTTTACACCAGTACAACATCCAGCAAATGATCCGAACTCAAATGTTCTAACAACGCACTTTGACTATCATGCAATAAAGGGAAATTTATTAAAATTAGATATATTAGGACATGATACTCCTACTATATTACATAGATTACAAGAAATAACTGGAATAAATCCAACTACAATAGATTTAGATGATAATGAAACGATGAATATGATTTGCTCAGCTGATACACTGGGAATACCAGAGGTGGGAACAAAGTTTGTAAGAAATATAATTTTAGAAACTAAGCCTACTACATTTGATGAACTAATAAAAATATCAGGCTTATCACATGGCACAGATGTGTGGTGGAATAATGCACAAGATTTAATTAACAGTGGAACAGCAACATTAAAAGAGATAATAGCTTGTAGAGACGATATAATGAATTATTTAATAGAAATGCGTATTGAGCCTAAAATTGCATTTGAAATAATGGAAACAGTAAGAAAAGGAAGAGTAAGAAACAATAGAGAAACACATTGGGAAGAGTATAAAAGAGTTATGACTGAACATAATGTACCAAAATGGTATATTGAGTCGTGTGAAAAAATAGCATATATGTTTCCAAAAGCACATGCAGTAGCATATATAATGAATTCTTTTAGAATAGCTTGGTATAAAGTTCATTATCCAGAAGCATTTTATAAAATATATTTTGAAGTAAAACCAAATTTTGATATGAAATTACTAAATGATAAAGAGAAGCTACTAAAAAGATTACAAGAATTAGAAGAAAAATTAGAAGAAACAGTGAAAACACCATGTGAATATTTGCAAATATCCAGTGAAAAGGAAGAATGCCAACTTGCATTAGAAATGCTTAATAGAAACATAAGTATATAAAGATTGCACCTCAAATATTAGATTATTCTAAATATGAGGTGTATTTTTTAAGTCCTTAATAAACTAAACCATTTACTATAAATATTCTCAATCATAGTAAAAGTAGAGATTTTGTTAACTGACTTTTCTGCAATAATATTGACTTTACCAATTTCCTGACCATTTAACACATAGGTCACAGTACCTAAAACTTGCCCTTGTTCTACAGGAGAAGATACCACGGTAGGTAATTCTAATTGTTGTTCAATATAAAGCAATATCATAGGCAGATGTAACATGGCCATCTTCATCAATACCATGGCAGTTTTTAAAAGTAGTATCCTTCATACCTAGTTCTTGTGCTTTTTCATTCATTTTGGCAACAAAGGCTTCTTGAGAGCCAGCTAAATACTCTGCCATAGCAACAGTACAATCATAGACTGTTCAAAAATGACAGGAATTTAAGAAATTGTAATTATCTATTAAATAAGGGAAATATACAAGATTTGTTGTTAAATCTAGGAAATCATGT
>JAAWNJ010000020.1 GCA_022798895.1 Clostridia bacterium
AATGGAGCAGTGAAAGTTGCAAGAAGTATGTACAAAAATGATAGTGTTCATAAAGTAACAAGTACATTATGTTATGGAGTACAATGGGATGCAGCATTAAACTTTATAGATTCTAATTATATAAGTGGAAGTTCAACAGGATATGCAAAAAATAGTAGTGGAAAAGGAAATTATACAAATAGTATAGCTACTACAGGAAGTAATACTAATTATCAACAAAAGCATATTTATGATATGGCTGGAAATATTTATGAATGGACTATGGAAGCCTACCACACCGGTAACCGAGTAATTCGTGGAGGTAGCTACTACATTGATGGGTACATTAATCCAGCTTCTATTCGCAACAGCAGCGATCCGAGTAGCAGCATGAGCACCGTCGGTTTTCGCCCAGCCTTATATTTGTAACCCTGTTCCCCTAAAAACGTGTTTTTTACAAAGGGAAAAATTAGAGTTAGGGTTGATTAATTGAATATGAAAACGCAAGCTTTTTATAGCGTCCGTCAACATGGTTGGTGGGCGCTCGCTTGTAAGTGAGAGAACATATTGAATGATTTATAAAAACTAATAGAAATTATAAAAAGAGAAAAAACAGAGGAAATACAAATGGATGGAATTTTAATTGTAAAAAAAGAAAAGGGTTGCACTTCACATGATGTAGTAGCAAAAGTAAAAAGAGCCACTAAAACAAAGGTAGGACACACAGGTACATTAGATCCAATGGCAACAGGTGTGCTTCCATTACTGTTAGGTGAAGGGACAAAGCTTTCTCAGTATTTAATAGAACATGATAAAATTTATGAAGCAGTAGTTAGGTTAGGACAAAAGACAGATACAGCAGATGGAGAAGGAAAGGTAATTGTAGAAAAAGAAGTAGATAAAAGTATATTTACTACAGAAAAAATACAAAGAGTATTAAAACAATTAGAAGGAAAACAAATGCAAAGACCTCCTATTTATTCTGCTATTAAAATAAAGGGAAAGAAGCTATATGAATATGCAAGGAGAAACGAAGAAATAGAAATTCCAGAACGTGAAATAGAAATATATGAAATGCAATTAATAGAGTTTAATGAAAGAGAACAAACTATTTCTTTTAAGGTACATTGCTCAAAAGGAACCTATATTAGAAGTTTGTGTGAGACAATAGCAGAGAGGTTAGGAACCGTAGGATATATGAAAGAACTGAATCGTATTCAAGTAGGAAGATTTATATTAGAGCAAGCAGTATCTATGGAAGAAATAGAAGAGGTAGTAAGTTTAACGCAAATTAAAGAAGTAGAAAAAAATAAACAAGAAAATTTTTGGCAAGAAAATTTAATAACAATTGAGCAGTTTTTCAAGGATAAACCAAGTATCATATTAAATGAAAGACAATTAACATTATTTTTCAACGGTGTACAGCAAACTAGAAAAGAAGAGGATGCAATTTATAGAATATATGATAAAGAGAATCAATTTATTGGAACAGGAATTATTAAAAATGGTTTATTAAAAAGAGATATTGTAATATGTAACATGCAGTCGAAAAAAACATAAAAACAAGAAGTTTTTAGAGTGTAAACAGAAAAAACTTGTAAAAATGTAAATGCTATGATATAATGAAAATAAATGGATAGGGAGGTGCCGATAATGATAAAACGTGAAATGTATTTGAAGAAGATAAGAGAATCCTATGATAGTGAATTGATTAAAGTAATTATTGGTGTCAGACGTTCTGGAAAGTCAGTGTTAATGAGGCAAATGATAGAAGAATTAAAGCAAAAGGGAATAAAAGAAGACCACATTATTTATATCAACTTTGAAGATTATGATTACATTGATTATACAGAACCAAAAAAATTTCACATTTACGTAAAAGAGAAAATTAAAGATAATGAAAAATATTACTTATTTTTTGATGAGATTCAAAACGTAGATGAATTTGAGAAAGTAATTAATTCATTTAGAGCAACCTTAAATGTTAGCATTTTCATTACAGGCTCTAATAGTAAACTATTATCAGGAGAACTCGCAACACACCTAGCGGGAAGATATATTAGTATAAAAATAATGCCATTTACTTTTAGAGAATATTTAGAATTAAAAAAAGAGAAGCAAGAAAAAATAGATATTGATAAGTCATTTATGGAATATTTAGGGTGGGGATGTATGCCACAAATATTTAATACTAATAGTATGGAAGAGAGAAAATTATATTTAAGAGATTTATATAATAGTGCTATTCTAAAAGACATTGTAGAAAGGAATAAAATTAAAGATATCAATTTATTGAATAGAGTCATACAATTTCTAATGGAAAACATCGGTGGAATTATATCGTCTAATTCTATTACATCATACTTGAAAAATGAGAAAATACAAACAACACCAGATACCATACTAAATTATGTGGAGTGTATTACAAATTCTTTGATTGTGAATAAAGTAAATCGATACGATATCAGAGGAAAAAATGTAATGGCAACATTGGAGAAATACTATTTAGCAGACTTAGGACTATTACAGTTAAAGAAATCGCCTATTGAGAAAAAAGTAGGAGGCAGATTAGAAAACATTGTGTATAATGAATTAATTGCAAGAGGATATGAAGTATATATAGGGAAAACAGATAAAGGTGAGATAGATTTTACAATAGACAATTTTGGAGAAAGAAGTTATATTCAAGTAATAGATTATCTATCTAGTGATGAGGTGATACAAAGAGAATTTGGAGCATATAAAGCAGTAGATGATAATTACCCTAAATATGTTCTTTCAATGGATAAAATTAATTATAGCCAAAATGGGATTATTCACAAAAACGTAATAGAATGGTTATTAGAAGAAAAATAGAGAAAAAACAAGACTAAGAACGCAAAATTCTTAGTCTTGTTTTTCTATTAATAATTTTCACAATTTACTTCAAAATATGCTTGTGGATGCTTACAAACAGGACAAATGGTAGGAGCTTCCACACCAACATGGATATGTCCACAATTTCTACACTTCCAAACAGTAATACTTCCTTTTTTGAAAACTTCACCATTTCCTAAGTTTTCAATTAGTTTTCTATATCTTTCTTCATGATGTTTTTCAACTTCTGCAATTCCTCTAAAAGTAGCAGCAATTTCTGTAAATCCTTCTTCATCAGCAACTTTAGCAAAGTTAGCATACATGTCTGTCCATTCATAATTTTCACCAGCAGCTGCGTCATTTAAATTAGATAGAGTATCACCAATACCTTTTAGATATTTAAAGTGTAATTTTGCATGTTCTTTTTCATTTTCAGCAGTTTCTAAGAAAATAGCAGCAATTTGCTCATAGCCTTCCTTTTTAGCAACACTAGCGAAATAAGTATATTTATTTCTAGCCTCTGATTCGCCTGAAAAAGCAGCTCTTAAATTTGCTTCTGTTCTTGAACCTTTTAATTCCATAATTTTCCTCCTTAGAATAATATTATTAATGCTTACATCATACACCACAAAAGGGGAAAAGTCAATTTATATGATAACAAAAATTTTTATAGATATAAAAAGGTATCAACAAGTAAACATAAAATGTTGCAAAAATAAATTATGTGTGGTATAATTGATGTATAGGTGGTGAAATATGGATAAAAAGGAAAAGAATAGTTTAAAAAGATTAAGCAATGTATTAAAGAAAAATAGCTTAAAAATTGTGTTAATACTTTTTCTATTCATCTTATGTGGATACTTTTACTCATATAACATGGTTGTACCAAAGTACAAATCAATTTCTACCATGCTTCTAACAAGCGATAATGTAAATAAGGATAACGACAGTTTAACACAAAACGATATCAATTTAAATAAGAACTTAATTGGTACGTATGGAAGAATACTAAAGAGCAGCAGTGTACTAAATAAAGTAATTGAACGCTTGCATTTAGACATGGAAGAAGAAGAACTATACAAAAATATAGAAATAGAAGAAGTAAAAGACACTCAAATTATTGAAATTGGAGTAATACATGAAGATCCAGCTGAAGCACAAAAAATAGCTGGAACATTAAATGATGTATTTATCCAAGAAATTAGAGAATTTTATAAAATAGATAATATCAGTATTGTAGACCAAGCATCATTCGAGACAGAGCCATATAATATTCATCATATGGTTGATATCTTGATGTTCTTCGGAGCAGGGCTTGTAGCATGTACAATTATGATATCTATTATCTATGCTTTAGATACTACTATTAAAATTGAACAAGATATTGAAGAATATGTAGGATTAAATGTAGTAGGTGTTGTACCATTCCATAAATCAAAAACAGATGAAGAATTAATTGTACATCATCATAGTAAGTCAGTAGTATCAGAAGCATTTAAGACCATTAGAACGAATATATCTTTTTCAAAATCAAAAGAGCAATGTGAAACTATTTTATTTACCAGTTGTAATGCATCAGAAGGTAAAAGCTGGATTACTGCAAACATGGCAGTAGCTTATGCTTGGTCAAATAAAAATGTCATTATTGTGGACGCAGATATGAGAAAAGGTAGACAACATAACATTTTTGAGGTTTCTAATGAAAATGGTTTATCAGAATGTTTAAGAGAAATTAAAGATAGTGAAGATTATAAAACACTAAGAAATTATATTAAACAGACCAATGTACCAAAAGTACATATTATGACAATAGGAACAGTACCTCCAAACCCATCAGAGCTATTATCTTCTAACAAATTAAGTGAATTAGTTCAAATGTTAAAATGTGTATATGATGTGGTAATCATTGATGGTACACCTTGTAACTTAGTAACAGACAGTATTCCTGTATCTAGAATTGTGGACTCAACAGTACTTGTTACAGAATGTAGAAGAACTAAAATTGAAGATTTGAAAAATGTTGTGAAGTTAATTCAAAATGTAGGTGGTAATATTGAAGGTGCCATTTTAAATAAGAAAGAAATGAAGAGCAAAGAATATGGCAAAGGATATTACTATGGAAAAATAGATGATGAAAATACAACAGTAGAATTACAAACTTATAGTGTAAAAGAATTAATTGAAAACAGAAAACAAAATATAGAAGAAGTAAATGAAGAAGTTGCATTAGAGCCAACTATGAAAGAAGAGCAAATTACATTACTTGCTGAAAAAATTGAAGGATTAGAAGATAAGTTATTAAAAATTCCAGATATGAATTTAGCAGGATATACAAAAGCAGTAGAAGATATTAGGGCTATTTATGAGAACGAAATTGATAAAAATAAATTAGCTGAAAATATCAAAGAAAATATTATTAAAAATGAATTAGTCAAAAAATTAGAACAAAACAATGAAGAGACTAAAAATGTTCTAGCACAAAAAATGGAGCAATTAAACCGTGAAAATGAGATTACAGGTTTAATTCAAAAAATTGATAGTATTGAAGATGCCATTAATCAAGACACAACCGAAGAAAAAATTATAACTATGATTTCTGAAATGAAAGAAGAGCAAAACAGAAAAATAGAAGAGCTAAATAGTAGTAAAGCTTTATCAGACATTTTAGAAAGAATGGACAAGTTAACACAAAATCAAAATGAAAATATTGAGAGAAATGGATTAGAAACAAGATATCTAATAGAACAAAACAAATTAGAAACTCAAGATTTATTAGAAGAAAAAATAGCAAACTTAGACTACAAACAAGAAATCAATAGCTTAATGAACAAGATTGACAATTTGCAAAATAATATGAGTTCAGTTGAAACAAAGCAAGAACTTGTAAATCTAATGGAAAAAATCGATAGCTTAGAGAACAATATAAACCAAGATAATACACAAGAAAGTATTAGAATGGTTGAAGAGAAAATCCAAACTATGATTTTAGAAATGAAAGAAGAGCAAAATGAGAAGATACAAGAATTAGATACAAGAAATACATTAATAGAAACTAAAAATTTAATTCAAGAGAGTAAACTAGAAACTCAAAAATTATTAGAAGAAAAAATGCAAAATATGCTTGATGCTATGAAATCAGAAACAACAGAAAACACAATGAAAATGTTAGAAGAGACATTTAAAACAATGCTTTCTAATATGATGGAAAATCAAAATGAAACTAAGACATTACTAGAAGAAAAAATGGCAAACTTAAATTACAAAGACGAAATTAGCAATTTAATGGATAAAGTAGAAAGACTTGAAAACGATATAAGTGCAAACCAAGCTAATACAGATATTGCAAATTTGATGAACAAAATGATAGATGTAGAACAAGCAGTTAATAGCAAAGATTCAGAAGAGAAGTTAACTAAAGTAGTAGAGAAGATGAAGTTAGAAAACGAGAAAAAGCTAGAAAAATTAGATAGTTCAGATCAAATCAAAGAAATCATGAAAGAACTTAAGAAAATCAACAATAGATATGACAAACTAGCACTAGAAGTAAACAAAAATTTAACAGCCATGAAGAAAGCTTCTCAAACTACAGCAAAGCAACCTGCAAAACAAACTACAAAAACAAAATCAACTAATAAAAATAAGGTAATCGAATTAGAAACTGCTAAAAAGAAAATAAAACAAGAAGAACTAATTATCGAATACGGAAAAGAAATTGAGTACGAACAATTATTAGACTTAGCAATTGGCGTATATGAGTTTAATACCAATCAAAATCAAAGGAGGGCAAAGTAGAACATGGAAGAAGAAATGCAAACAGTTAAAAAGAAAACAGGAAAAAAGGGGAAAATCATAATTAGCATTTTTAGTGTTCTACTGTTGCTTATCATAGTAACCCTCACATTAGGAAGTTTCTATATCAATGATAAATTAGCAAAAATTAATTATGTGGAACTTGATCAAAATAAGATACAAGTAAATCCAGAAGTATTAGTAAAAGCAGATGCACTAGAAACTTATAGAACAATTGCACTATTTGGAATTGATGCAAGAGAGAATACCTACGACAAAGGAAATAGAAGTGATTGTATCATTCTTGCCATTTTAAATGAAAAGACCAAAGAAGTAAGCTTAGTATCTGTTTATAGAGATACATACTTAAAAATGACAGACATGTATTTAGACAAAGTAACACATGCCTATTCTTATGGTGGACCAGAACTAGCAATTAGTACCTTAAATACAAACTTGGATTTAGATATCAAAGAATTTGTAACTGTTAATTTTGATGTAGTAGTAGAAGCAGTAGATGCATTAGGAGGAATTGAACTAGATATTACTGAAGAAGAGACTAAATACATTAATGGATATATTGGCGAAATTAACCATGTAACAGGACATTCTTCAGAAAAGATTACAACACCAGGTAAAAAACAAGTGGATGGTGTACAAGCATTAGCTTATTCTAGAATTCGATATACAGCAGGTGGGGATTATAAAAGGACAGAAAGAATGAGAACCGTAATTACAAAGATGCTTCAAAAAGCAAAAGGATTAAGTGTAACAGAACTAAACAAAATTGTAGATATTCTATTACCTAAAACTTATACGAATATTCAAGCACAAGAAATTTTAACAATGCTACCAGAGCTTGCAACTTACAAAGTCAAACACAATATTGGTTGGCCATATGAAACCAAAGGTGCAACAATTAATGGAATTTGGTATGGACCACCAATTACACTAGAAAGTAATGTAATAAAACTACATAAAGAAATTTATGGGCAAGAAGATTATGAACCATCTAATATGGTAAAACAAATTAGCAATGAAATTACTCAAAAAACAGGTTATATCAAATAAACGATAAGGACAAGCATAATATAGAAAACCAAAGAAAACGAGAAACGAAAGAAGGAATAAATCAATATATAATGGAGGAAAACATATTATGCAAAGAATAGTAGAAGTAGCAGAAAATGTAGATAGGATGCAAATGCAAATACCAATGCGTACAGAGTTGGTAGAGTTAAAAGAGAGAAGTCTATTAAAGAAGGAAAACGTATATCAAAGTTTTAAAAGAACATCAGATGTTGTAATTTCAGCTATGGCTTTAGTAGCTTTATCACCAATTATGCTGCTTACAGCAGTATTAGTAAAAATAGATTCTAAAGGACCAGCTTTTTTAGTACAAGAAAGAATTGGACAAGATGGTAAGCTTTTTAAAATGTATAAATATCGTTCTATGGTAGTAGGCGCAGATGAAATTTTACAAAAATATTTAGCAGAAAATGAAGAAGCAAGAAAAGAATATCAAACTTATAAAAAATTGAAAGATGACCCAAGAGTAACAAAACTAGGAAAGTTTATTAGAAAGACAAGTATTGATGAATTACCTCAATTAGTAAATGTTTTAATTGGAAATATGAGTTTAGTAGGACCAAGACCATATTTACCAAGAGAAAAAGATGATATGAAAAGTTACTATAATTGTATTATTCAGTCAAAGCCAGGAATTACTGGACTATGGCAAGTTTCAGGAAGAAGTGAGACAAGCTTTGATGAAAGGTTAAGTTTAGATTATACATATAACCAATCAAAAGGAATGAAATGTGACACTAAAATTTTAATACAAACAGCTTTTAAAGTATTCAAGAAAGAAGGCGCAAGATAAAAGACATAAAAACACATTTAGGAGGAAAGTAGGTTATGGGAAATATAAGACAAGAACCTATTAGAATTGCACAAGTTATTGGAAAATGGGTCGGTGGTGGAGTAGAAGCGGTTGTAATGAACTACTACCGCCACATTGATAAAAGTAAGATACAATTTGACTTTATCTGTGATGAAGATTCGACCAATATACCATATGAAGAAATTGAAAAGTTAGGTGGAAAAGTGATTTTAATTCCACCTTATCAAAAGTTATTTAGATATCACAGAGAATTAAAAAGAGTTTTAAAAGAGGGAAATTATAAAATTGTGCATTCACATATAAACACATTATCTGTGTTTAGTTTGTTTGCTGCTAAATGTGCAAAAGTTCCAGTAAGGATAGCACATTCTCATAGTACCACGAATAAAAAAGAAAAAAAGAAAAATTTAATGAAGCAAGTATTGAAGCCATTTTCAAAGCTATTTGCAACAGACTATATGTGTTGCTCAGAATTAGCAGGAAGATGGCTATTTGGCGATAAACTATATAATGAGGGAAAAATTTATCTATTAAATAATGCGATAGACTTGAAAAAATTTGAATATAATGAGAAAATAAGAGAAGAAGTTAGAAAAGAATTGAATATTGACGAAAAAACTTTTGTTATGGGGCATATTGGTAGATTTGTAGAGCAGAAAAACCATAGCTTTTTAATAGATATATTTTATGAATTACAAAAAGAAAGAAAAAACGCAGTGTTAATGTTAGTTGGGCAAGGGCCTTTACAAGAAGAATGTAAAACAAAAGTAGAGCAACTAGGATTGAAAGACAAAGTGTTATTTTTAGGACAAAGAAATGATGCTGCTAGATTGTATCAAGCAATAGATGTGTTTGTGCTACCTAGTTTATATGAAGGCTTAGGAATGGTATTAATTGAGGCACAAACAGCAGGAGCCTATTGTTTTGCAAGTACAGAAGTACCTGGAATTGCAAAAGTAACAGAAAATGTGAAGTTTCTAAAATTAGCAGATAGTTCTAAAAAATGGGTAGAAGAGATTTTAAAGATAAGTAGTTATCGAAGAGTAGGAACTAAGGAAATAGTTTCTAAACAAGGGTATGATATAGAAAAAGAAGCAAGAAAATTGGAGAATTATTATGGAGGATAAGAAGAAAGATAATATAGCAATGATTACATCAGGTTTTTTACCAATTCCAGCTACAAAAGGTGGTGCGGTAGAAAATTTGATAGTTAATATTTTAGAGGAAAATGAAGTAGAGAAGAAATTTGATTTTACTATATTTAGCGTATATGATGAAAAGGCAATTGAAGAAGCGAAACAGTTTGAGAATACAAAATTTATTTTTATTAGAATTAACCTTATTTGTAAATGGATAGATAAAGTCATATATTGGTTTGCAAATAATATTTTAAAAAAGAAGAATTCGCAATCTTATAGATTTATTATGCAAAGATTACACTTCTTAAATCAAATAAGCAAAAATCTCAAAAAGAATGATTATGATAAAGTATTATTAGAAAATCATCCAAGTCAATATCTTGCTTTAAAGTGGAGAAAAAATGATAAAAAATATGCTAATCGATATTTCTATCATTGCCATAATGAATTTTCAGGAAAATATGGTTGCGATAAAGTTATTTTAGAAACAAAAAAAATAATATGTGTTAGCAATTATATAAAGAAAGCCCTTAGTTCTTATTTGGAGATGAAGGAAGATAAATTTACAGTATTGAGAAATTGTGTAAATGAGCAAAAGTTTTCAAAAACAATTTTAGAAGAAGAAAGTGAAAAAATGAAACAAAAATATGGAATTCAAAAGGAAGATATTGTTTTTATTTTTACTGGAAGAATTGTACCTGAGAAGGGCGTATTAGAATTAGTAAAAGCGGTAAAGCAGATAAATCATGAAAATTTTAAATTATTAATACTAGGCTCAGCCTTAAATGGAATTGGGATTAAGAATGAGTATGAAGAGAATGTAAAAAAGAATTTAAAAGGAATAGAAGATAAAATTATTTTTACTGGTTTTATTAATTATAATGAGATACCAAAGTTGTATCAGATAGCAGATGTTGCTGTTATTCCATCGATTTGGAATGATCCAGCACCTTTAACTGTTATTGAATCAATTACTTGTGGCTTACCAATTATTACTACAAAATCAGGAGGAATACCAGAGTATGCAAATGAGAATTGTGCTATCTTGCTAGAAAGAGATGATGAATTGGTTAATAATTTAGCAAAAGCGATGGAAGAAATGAAGAGTAGTAAAGCTAAACGAGAAAGTATGGCAGAAGAGAGTAGAAAACTAGCAAAAGAATTAACAAAAAGAAACTATTATTTGAATTTTGTTGAGAAAATGAGTGATAAAGATGATTAGTATTGTTATACCAGTTTATAATGCAGAAAAATATATAGAAAATTGTGTAAAAAGAATCATAGCACAAAAAGATATTGAGTTTGAACTGATATTAATAGATGATGGTTCAAAAGATAATAGTTTGAAAATATGCCAAGAAATAGCAAAACAAGATAATAGGATACAGGTATATAAACAAAGTAATATGGGAGTTAGTGAAGCAAGAAACCATGGAATAAGAAAGAGCAAGGGAGATTATATTTATTTTATGGATGCCGATGACTTTCTAGTAGAAAATGCTTTGAAGATAATAACAGAATGCTTACAAAAAGAAGAAATAGACTTATTTATGTTTGACTATAAAAAAATTAGAAGTGAAAAAGAAATTGAAAACAATATTTCAATACAGGAACTACATAAAGAAAATAGAGAAACAACATTAGAAAAAATGGTAGTAGGAAATGTAGGAGGATTTGTTTGGAATAAGATATATAAAAGAACTATTATAGAAGAAAATGATTTGATTTTTGATACTAAGTTAAATATATGTGAAGATTTAGACTTCAACATTCGCTATATTATGCTATGTCATAAAATAGCGAGTATAGATGCAAAACTATATATGTATTATCAGAGTAATGACTCTTCTTACAATAAAAAGGACAATATGAAATGGTTTAGTATTAAAGAGTTAATTCCGAAAATTGAATCTTATGAAACTAATACAGAGATTTCAAAGAAAGTAATAGAAAATTTGAAATATGAAATGCTTTATAGTTCATGCCTTGCAATTGCTAAAAATAATGCTAATAGTATTAAGTATGATGATATAGAAGTTTTTAGACAATATATAAAAAACAATGAGAAAACTATATGGAAGAGCCAATTTATTGCAGTTTCAAAGAAAATAAAATTGTTTCTTTTTATTGCCTTTCCAAATATAGTATATAATCAGAAGAAAAGAAGGGTATAAAAATTATTATGAAAAAGAAGATTGGAATATTAACATTTCATAATACCATTAATTATGGTGGAGTTTTGCAATGCTTTGCTTTACAAAGTTTTTTGACAGAGCTAGGATATTATGTAGAAGTAATTAATTATGATAGTGCAAATATACGTGAGCATAATCAGTTGATTCAGAAAAAGGGAAGAAGAAATATTTTAAAAAGTATTGCTCTTTTACCATGGAATATGAAGAGAAAAATAAACTATCAAAGTTTTATAAAAAGAGAATTTAAATTGTCAAAAAAAATAACTAAGCAAGAATTATCAGAATTTTGTAATCAAAGCTATGATTATATTGTAGTAGGAAGCGACCAAGTATGGAATAGGGAAATTATACAAGGCGAAGAAGAAGTATATTATTTAGATAATGTTAAAACGCCAAAGATATCTTATGCAGCTAGTATAGGGAGTAATTCCAAAGAAAATTTAGAATTACTTACCAAATCAGTAAGTAATTTTAAGAAGCTATCAATTAGAGAGCAATCTACAATAGACATTTTAGAAAAAGAATATCAGATTTTTGCTGAGGCAAATATGGACCCTACATTGTTATTGACAAGAGAAAAATGGGAGAAATTATTAAACATACATACAGAGAATGAAAATGAACTTCTGTTATATATTTTAGATAACAACTCAAATTTAAATACTATAGTAGAAGAATTAAAAAAGACATTTTCTGTCGAGGAGATAAAAACATTTTCAAAAAAGAAGTTTGGAATAAAAGAGGCTAAAAGTTTGTGCACAAATGGACCAAAGGAATTTGTTGAAAACTTTAAAAGTGCAAAATATGTATTAACTACATCTTTTCATGGAACTGTATTTTCCATCATCTTTCAAAAAGAATTCTTCGTTATATTACCAAAACAAAGAAGTGAGAGAATAGTGTCTATTTTACAAAAATTAAATTTGGAAGATAGGATAATTGAAAAAGAAAGTGATATAGCAAAGTTTAAAGGAAGTAAAATTGATTATGAGTTTGTAGAAAATGTGCTAAATGAAGAAAGGAAAAAGGCACAAGATTATTTTACTAAGGAGATCATATGATACACATTAAGAAAAACAGTATATATTATGTATTATTATTTATATTTTTCTTTGTTTCATATAATTGTACTGTATATGGAATGTTTATTTCTAAATATATGTTATTGGCATTAGTTATACTTTCTATTGTGATTATGCTAATGCTTAATCTTAAGACCAGTAAGATTTACAAAAAAAATGCAATATTTACAGTGATTTTAATGATACTGTTTTTTATGTACTGCTTTAGAAACAGAGATATCAGTACTTCTATAGGAAACGGAACTTGGTTTTTTGTATGTTTTGCCATGGTATTTTGCTTGCAGTTTTCTCAGAAGTGGATAAAAACAGTAGAAAGTGTTATAGCTATATTTTCATTTGAACACCTATTTTTTACAATATTTTTTATGATTTTTAGAGATTTCTATGGAGCTAATATTTTACCATTGTTTCATGCTGATGCTGGGTATAGCGATTTGGTGAATCAATATAGACAGAACATGGTAGCAGGCTTTACAGGAAATTATGGTAGTAATGCCAACTATTTGATTTTTGGTTTTTTTCTCTTTTTTACAAAATGCTTTCAAGGCACAGGCAAAATGAAAAAAAGCAATGTTATTTTATGTATTATATTTTTCATTGCTACCTTAATTACTGGCAAAAGAGGAACAGCGGTGTTTGGGTTAATAACAGCCATTATTGCATACTTTATTATGAATAAAGATAGATTTAGTAGTAAAATGTTTAAATTTGTAATAATAGCTAGTAGTCTTACAATGCTGATTATCATTTTATCTGCCTATATTCCAGAATTAAATACTGTATTGAACAGGCTGACTCAAAGCGATGATTTGCTAAATGGTAGGGGAGATTTATATGATTATGCAATTAAGATATTTTTTGAAAATCCGTTGCTAGGAATAGGATGGGGGAACTTTAAATATTATTATGCTGCTAATTTTAACCGTACAGAATTAGTGAATGTTCACAATATATATATACAACTATTTTGTGAATTGGGAATATTTGGAGCTATATTAGTAAGTGGCTTAATGTTTTTCTCTTTTTTTAGAACATTAAAGATAATGAAATGCAATACAGAATTTCAAAGAGAACTTAGATTTTCAATGGTAATACAATTATATATATTACTGGTTGGAATTTGTAGTACACCATTATATAGTTTAGAGTTCTTATATGTATATTTGGTAAGTTGTGTTATACCGATTGCTGTTTCAACAAATGTGAAAAATAAAATGGGGGATTATATTGAATAAAAAGAAAGAGTTAGTAAAAAATACAGTAATAATTGCCTTAGGTAAAATTAGCACTAAATTTGTTACATTTGTATTATTACCATTGTATACTACTATTTTATCAGTAGAAGAATATGGGACAGTAGAATTATTAAATACACTTGTATCGTTATGCTTACCAATAGTAACATTTCAAATAGAACAAGCTTTATTTAGGAATCTAATAGATAACCGAAATAAAGAAGACGAAACAAGGAGAACTATTACTACTACATTTATCATAGTTAGTTTGCAAGTTATACTATACCTTATTTTATTTTTTATAATTTCTCCATGGATTCAAAATGAATATAAATACTTTTTAATAATGAATGTTATTGTTTGTGTTTATTCTAATATCTTATTACAAATTTCTAGAGGATTAGGAGAGAATAAAAAATATACTATAGGAAGTATGTTAACAGCAGCGACTTCTATTATATTAAATATAGTTCTTATCATGGTATTTAAGTTTGGAGCCTATGGAATGCTTACAGCATCACTTATTGGAAATATAGTTTGTGGTGTATATATATTTATAGCAGAAAAGATTTATAAATATATTAATATAAAGCAATTTAGTAAAGAACTTCTATTAAAATTATGGAAATATTCATTTCCGCTGATTCCAAATGAAATATCTTGGTGGATATTTAATTCATCAGATAGAATTATTGTTTCTACTACTTTAGGAATAGGGGCAAATGGAATATTATCAGCTGCTTATAAGTTTTCAAGTGTTTACATTACTATTTATAACATATTTAATATGACTTGGACAGAATCAGCAGCATTGTACATAGAAGATAAAGAGGATAAGGAATTCTTTTCCAATGTTATTAATACAGTACTAAAATTGTTTGCTAGCATGTGCTTAGGAATTATTGCAATTATGCCATATGCATTTAAACTGATTATTAATGAAAAATTTGATGAAGCATATAATCACATTCCTATTTTAATGGTAGCGTCATTATTTAATGTTATTGTTGGACTGATTAGTGCTATATATATTGCGAAAAAGGATACGAAATCAGTAGCTAAAACATCTATTATGGCGGCAATTATCAATTTAGTTGTTAATTTATTGTTTATTAAATGGATAGGGCTATATGCAGCATCAATTTCTACTTTAGTTGCATATTTAATTATGGCGATATATCGTTTACATGATGTGAAAAAGTATATTGAAATTAAATTAGATAAAAGAGTTATGATTACAACAATAGCTATGATACTATTAATATGTATTATATACTATCAAAAAAATTGGTATTGGAATATTATTGGTGTTTTAGCAACAATGATTTATATATGGAACATAAATAAAAATTCGATTGGTATGATAAAAAATATGATAAAAGGAAAGTTGAAGAAGAATGAGAGCTAGTATGTGTGAAACTTATTTTGATAATCAAAGAAAAAGTAAATGTAATGGATGTGGAACTTGTAAACTGCTATGCCCAACACAAGCAATTACTATGCAAGAGGATGCCGAGGGATTTTTATATCCAGTAATTGATAAGAGCAAATGTATTAAATGTGATAAGTGTAAAAGAGTATGTAGTAATTTTAATAATAAAAAGGAAGAAAATGAAAAAGCTTATGTTGCAATTAATCATTCTAAACAACAATTAGAGAAAAGTTCATCAGGTGGAATGTTTTATATATTAGCAGAATATGTCATACAAAATGGAGGAGAAGTTTGTGGAGTTACGTATAATGAAAAAATAGAGGCAGTACATGAATTTGCGGATACTTTAGAAAAGTGTAGAAAATTTTGTGGTTCAAAATATGTTAGAAGTAATTTGCAAGATACTTATGAACAAACGAAACATTTTTTGAAAGAAGATAGATATGTATTATTTACAGGAACAGCATGCCAATTGAATGGGTTAAAGAGTTTCTTGGGGAAAGAATATGAAAAATTGATTTTATGTGATATATTATGTCATGGAAATCCATCACCAAAGGTATTTAAAATGTATATAAAAAATTTAGAAAAAAATAAAAAGGATAAGGTAAAAGCAGTTCATTTTAGAAGTAAGGAAAATGGTTGGAGAAATCAAACACCGATTATTGAATATGAAAATGGAGGGAAGGAAGAAGAAGGTTCATACTTTGATGCTTTTGTAGGAGAACTTATGCAACGACCATCATGCTATGAATGTCCATTTGCTTCTAAAAGAAGAATTTCGGATTTTACAATAGCAGATTTTTGGGGGATAGAAAAAGTGATCCCAGAGTTAAAGAGTACAGAAGGGGTGTCGTTGTTAACCGTCAATTCAGATAAAGGATACCAAATTTTTGATGAGATAAAGCGTAAAATGTATTACCAAGAGGTAGATTATAAGGTAGCAGCATCTTATAACCATTATCATAATGAAAAGGCTCATCTAAAGAGAAGGAAGTTTTTTGATAGAATAGAGAAAGAAATCATCAATGAAAATAATATAATTGAGTCTATGAGGAAATATAGTAAAAAGCCACTATATAGAAGAGTAGTGGGAAAAATCAAAAGAATAATACATAAAAAATGGAGAGGATAAACTATGGAAGAAGAAATTGATTTAAAAGAATTGTTTGAAGTATTTTGGAAAAAGAAAGCTATCATCATATTGGTAACCATTCTTTTTGCGATAATAGGGTTTGGATATACTAAATATTTTGTAATTCCTAAATATAAATCATCAACTACGCTATTATTAGCACAAAACAATGATCAAAAAGTGGAAGATGGAGAGGGAGATACTACAAATGAGATTACACAAACTGATATTACTTTAAACCAGACACTAGTTTCAACATATAGTGTATTGGTAAAGAGTAAAACTATAGTAAATCAAGTGTTAGAAAACTTGAATTTAAGGAATTTAAATGAAGAAGAAGTAATGAAAAACATTACTGTAAAAGCAGTGGAGGATACCCAAGTAATAGAAATTAACTATGTCAATGAAAATGCAAAAATTGCTTACTTAATTACAAATGAATTATCTAACGTGTTTAGTGAAAAGGTAGTAGAAATCTATAATATTAATAATGTATATATAGTAGATAAGGCGGAGTTAGAAAATGAACCATATAATGTTAGTCCAATAAAAGACATTGTATTATTTGCCATAGCTGGCTTTGGAATTTCCTGTGTTATTATCTTCATTTTTAGTTTATTTGATACTACTGTTAAAACACAAGAAGATGTAGAAAAAAAGACAGGTTTATCAGTACTTGCACAAATACCAGCAGTTAAGATAGGAGGGAAAGAAGATGAATAGTGAATTAATTACACATAGAGATCCGAAGTCTCCTATTTCAGAGGTTTTTAAAACTTTAAGAACAAACCTACAATTCATGAAACATAAAGATGAAAGTATTTCATTATTAGTAACCAGTACTATGCCAGGGGAAGGAAAAACTTGGGTAACTTCCAATTTGGGAATTGCTTTTGCACAATCAGATAAAAAAGTAGTTATTATAGATTCAGACATGAGAAAAGGAAGATTACATAATGTTTTTGATACAAAGATATTTCCAGGACTTTCTAATTATTTAGCAGAGGATAAAAAGTCTATTAAAGATTATTTAATTAAAACAGAAATGGAAAATTTATGGATTATTCCAGCAGGAAATGTTCCACCAAATCCATCAGAGTTATTATCTACAGAAAGAATGCTACAAGGGTTAGAAGAATTAAAAAGGTCATTTGATGTCATTCTATTTGATTCAACACCTTGTATGCTTGTAACAGATGCTGTTATCATTTCAAGAATTGTAGATGCTACCATGATTGTAAGTTCTCATAAATTGACCAAAATGGAAAACTTAAAAACAGTACAAAAAAATATTGAAAATGTAGGTGGAAAAATAGCGGGAGTTATTATCAATAGAATACCTGTATCACTTAAAAAGTATAAGAGTAAGTATTACTACTATGGAGAAAGAAGTAAAACAGAGGATGTTAGTCAGGAAAATAATTCTAGTCGTATTCATCAAGAAGAAGTAACTTATGTAGAAGAAAATGACTATGAACAAATTGCAGAAGGAGAACAAGAAGATAGTAATCAAAATAGACAGCAAAAGAGTAAAAAGAAACAAGAACAAGATGAGATAATGGAACAAATTGACCAATATTTAGATGATAATAAATAAGGAAGAAGGCTAAAAAATGATAGATATACATTGCCACATTTTGCCAGGCATTGATGATGGTTCGAGAGATGTAGAAGAGAGTATGGAAATGATAAGGGAAGCATATAAAGCAGGATTTACCAATATCATTTCTACTTCGCACTATATAGAAGAAAGCTACAATGTTCCAAAGGTAAGAAGACAAGAATTAATTGATATGCTAAATTCTAAAATAGAACAAGAAGGAATGCAGATCAAGATATATAATGGAGCTGAAGCATATATTACACCTAATTTGGTAGAACTAATCAAAGCAGAAGAACTACCAACTATGAATGGAACAAAGTATTTGCTAATGGAGCTTCCTATGCATAATCAAATTCTTAACTTAGAAAGTATTGTGTCTAAAGTAATAAATCAAGGAATTACATTAATTATTGCACATCCTGAGAGATATTCTTATGTACAGAAAAACTACAAAGTACTAAATGAATTAGCAGAGATGGGAGTGCTATTTCAAGCAAATTATGGAAGCTGTATAGGGCAGTATGGGAAAGAAGCGGAAAAGACTTTAAAGAAATTATTGAAAGCAAATAGGATATCTTTTTTCGGAACAGATTGTCATAGAGCAGGTAGTATATATGATAAAATGCCAGAGATATTAAAGAAGTTAGAAAAAATGATAGGGAAAGAAAAACTAGAAGAACTAACTACAATAAATCCACAAAAACTAATATAGGAAGTTAACAAAATAGAGGCTATAAATGAATATGGTCTCTATTTTTGTTAAAGCATCATTTAAAACAATCTTGATATTATTCTTCAGATGACTTTGTAACTAAAACTATAAAAATGTCAAAAAATATATACAAATGGAATAAAATATGTTACAATACTTATCAATTAGAGTAGGAAATAAATCGTTAAGACTTGTGTAGACGGGAAGTTGCTCACAAGGCAAAAGGAAGTGAACTTGCGTATTTATTTTCGCATTCCGCTAAGAAGATGAGAGAAAGATGAAAATATGTCCCTCTTTTTTTGATGCGGAAATTATCAAAAAGGAGGAATTTTTTTATGCGTACCAACAAAAAAATTATTTTAACAGCTATTTTATTAGCACTACTTATTATTTTATCTAGATTTTTATCTATTAAAACTCCAATTCTAAAAATCAGCTTTGCTTTTGTGCCTACTATGCTTTGTGCAGTTTGGCTAGGACCAAAGTGGACTATTCTTTTAAATATATTAGGAGATGTAATAGGAGCAACTTTATTTCCAACAGGTCCATATTTTGTAGGATACACAATTAGTACAGCGATTGCTGGTTTGATTTATGGTTTCATACTTTATAAAAAAGAAGGAAAAGAATATAGCAATATCAATTTTTTAGTAAGATTAACAATTGCAACTGCTTTAGTTGCTGTCATTTGTAATATGGGATTAAATACTTTGTGGTCTGTGATTACTACAGGAAAAGCATTTTGGGTATTATTAAGTGCAAGAATAGTAAAACAATTAATTATGATACCAATTCATATAGTTGTTATATTCTTCTTAGAAAAAGTATTAAGAAAACCATTTGACAAATATGTAAGAGAAGAGAAAGAAGCGGTAGAAAGCTAAAAGAGTAAGACAAGATAGGAGTAATCATGATTAAAATAGAAAATGTATCTTTTAGGTATAAAGGAACAGATACAAAAGTATTAGATAATTTGAATTTAGAAATACAAGAGGGAGAAATTATAGCTATTGTGGGAAAAAATGGTTCTGGAAAATCTACTCTTGGAAAATTAATAGCAGGTATTTTGACATTAAAACATGGAACTATTACAATTGATGGATTAGATATTAAGAATAAGAAAAATGAGCAAGAAATTAGAGGAAAAGTAGGAATTGTGTTTCAAAATCCAGAAAATCAGATTGTATTTAGTAACATCAAAGATGAAATTTCTTTTGCGCTAAAAGGATTAAACAAAGAAGAAATAGAGAGTAGAGTGAGAGTAGCATTAGAAAAAGTGGACATGCTACAAGTAAAAGAGCAAGACTTATATAACTTATCTCTAGGCCAAAAGCAAAGGGTGATGATAGCAGAAATTTTAGCAAAAAATCCAAAGTACATTATTTTAGACGAACCAACCACTATGATAGATAGTTTAGGAAAAGAAAAGATATATCAAATCATTAAAAGTCTAAAAGTACAAGGCTATACTTTGATTTGCATTACCAATTTAGCAGACGAAATTTTATTAGCAGACAGAACTTTGATTTTAGAAAATGGAAGACTGGTAACAGAAATCAAAAAACAGGAATTAGTAGAAAGAGCAAAACAGATAGAAGAACATGGTATTAAATTACCAACACTCTTAGAGATTTTGTGTAAGCTAAATGAGAAAGGGAAAAGAATTAATTTACAAGATTATACAATAGAAGAACTAGTTAAGAATTTATGAGGAAAGGACTTTAAGATGAAGAATATAATAACATTTATTTTATTTTTGCTATATGCAACAGCAATATTTTTCATACCCAATAATATTTTTCTATTATGCCCTTTCGTGATTAACATGATATTGTGGCTAATAACAAAAAGTAATATGAAAAAAACTATTACAAATCTATTTAAGATAGCACCATTTGTACTACTTACTTTTCTCATTAATTGCTGGTTAGATACCTACATTAATGCTTTATGGATGGCAGTAAAACTATTGTTAGTGTGTAACATTACTTTTATCTATAGTCAAACTACTACTACTGCACAGGTAGCAAAAACAGTCAAAAAGCTATGTACACCTTTAAAAGTATTCAAGATAAATCCAGAAATTGTAGAGGTGTTAGTAGCTATAGCATTATCTATTCTTCCAATTATGAGAAAAGAATACATAGAAGTAAAAGAAGCATGTAAAGCCAAAAATATTCCTATAAATTTAAAAAACAGCAAAATTATTTTATCGAGAATGCTTACTTCTTATTTAAAAAGAGTGGATGAGATAGACGAAGCATTGATAGAAAAGGGATATAATTATTAAAGTCAAAAGACAATGTGATAAAACGCATTGTCTTTTGACTTTTTATTATGAATAAAATAACGTTCTTATTTCTCACGGTAAGGTTTCATTTCATCTGTTAATTCAAGAAGATAATCAACAGAAGTATTGTAAAATTTAGCAAGGTCAATCAAGACTTTGGTAGGAATATCATTCTCACCAGTTTCATACTTAGAATAACCTGTTTGTGACATATTCAAATATTGAGCAATTTTAGATTGATTTAAATCTTTGTCTTCTCTTAATTCTCGTAATCTTTTATACATGAAAGCCTCCATTCTCAAATACAGTCTGCTTTAAATTTAGTATTTATCAAAATTTGTAAAATTATTTTAAAATAATCTGAATTAGGTTATTGACATTTAACCTGAAATAGATTAAAATAATCGAAGATAATCTGAAACAGATTAAAAAGAATAGACAATCTTAAGGAATAACTAGGGAATGAAGGGGGTGAAGTTTTTTAAAAAAGCGAAATGGCAACTAATTTACAGAATAAAAAAACTAGCAGACCAAAAATGAAAAGAGGTAAAGCAATTATATTAATTATTCTAGTAGGTATTTTAATTGGCTCAATTGTCTATTTGGTAAATGACAGTTTGAATTTAGGTCTATCAAATGAAACAGACAGCATAGCAGTAATAAAGCAAACAGAAAACCAAGTAGATAACAATGAAATAACAAAACCTGCAAAGGATGAAATGATTAATGTAAGTAGCATACCGAGCAAAATGGGAAACTATGAAGTAGTAGGACAATTAGTAATAGATAAAATTGAAGTGAAAAGAAACATATTAGCTATATGTGATGATCCTGCTTTAGATTTATCTATAGCAAAACTTTATGGTCCTGAAGTAAATGAGCCAGGAAACTTTTGCGTTTGTGGTCATAGAGAGACTATGTTAAAAAAGTTAGATACTTTAAAAAAAGGTGATACTTTATATATGATTAATAAAAAGACAAAAACAAAAGTGAATTATGAAATATATAAAGTGTATGAATGTAGCCCATATGACCTATCTTGTTTAGGCCAAAATGAAGATGGGAAACGAGAGGTGACTATTATCACATGCACTCCTAGTGGCGCAAAAAGGGTAATTTGCAAAGCGCGTGCGACTTAAAAAGAGAAATATATCATACATATTTTTCACAAAAAGAAAAAATAAAAAGAAAGAAGGAATTTAAAATGAGAAAAACAGTATTTAAAACAACAATTTTAGCTATTATCTTAGTAGCAGTAATATTAGGAACAACAGTTAATGCAGGAAGTGTAACTGCACCAGAAACAGTAAAAGCAGGAGAAGAAGTAACAGTAAGTATCAATGTAAATACAGCAATAGAAAATGCTGATATTACTATGGAATATGATGCAAGTAAACTAACATACAAAGGAACAAATGCAGGAGCAAATATGCTTGTTCAAGTAAATGCTGATGAAGCAGGAAAATTAATTATTGCAGTAGCAGGTGGAGATAACACAACAAAAACAATTAGTGTTACATTTAAAGCAAACAAAGACTTTACAGGTGATGCAGGAGTTAAAGTTACATCTTTTGAAGCAAATACCAATGAAACATTAGCAAATACACAAGTAACTATAAAAGCAGAAGAAATAAAGACACCAGATGATGACAAAAAACCAGGAGAAGATGAGAAAGATCCATCAAAAGATCCAGATAAAAAACCAGAAAATCCAAGCAAACCAAATGGAGATAAAGTTGGAACAGATGGAAAACCAATTACAAAATTACCACAAACAGGTACACCAGTATTTATAGGAGCTATAGCCTTAGTTGTAGCAACTTTAGGAGCAATCGTTTTAGTTAAGAGAGCTAGATAAGCAATTGGCGGGGACACATCTTATCCCTAAAGGAATACCCTAGGGAAAAATATGTCCCCAACGAGAATTAAAAATAGTAGTGGAGGAATGAAAAGTGAATAAGAAAATTAAATATATATCAACATTAGCAACAACAGGAATTATGGCATTAACAAGCTTAGCAGGAACAGTAAATGCTGCTACCTCTTTAGGGGCTTACAGGGACCTAGTAAAAGGAATAGATAGTGATAAAGTTGCACCATATGTATTAAAAGATAGAAATGATAGACTAACCATAGCTGATATTGCAAAAGAATATAATGTTGCTAGCTTTAATGGTGTAAAAGGATATAGTGGAAGTACTGTTGTTAAAACAGGGGATACTTTCGTAGCAGACCAAGAAACTTATGAAGTAATAGTATATGGAGACCTTACTTCTAAAGATGGAAAAACAACAGCAGATGGAAAAGTAGATTCAAGAGATGCTAACTTAATGCTAAAATTAGCAGTAGCAAATGATAAATCTAAGTTAGTAGATAATGTGAATTTAGAAGCAGCTGACATTGTAAATGATGGAAAAGTTACTTCAGCAGATGCTAACTTAGCATTAAAGTTTGCAGTAGGTAAAGGTTCTATGAATATTACATTAATACCAGAAGCAAATGCTTCTAACTATACATTAGAATTAAAAAACAAATATGCAAATAATCAAAATCAAGCTTCTATACCAGTAGATATTAAGATTGCAAAAGCATTAAATGCAGATGGAACTTTAATTATGAGAGTATTAGATGCAAAAGGAAATAAAGCTTTAGTAGATAGCAATGTTACAATTCCAGCCAATATGGTAAAAACATCTACAACCATTGATTTAACTGGCAAAGAAGATGGAAAGTATACCATTCAATTAGTTGAAAAAGACAAAAAGGATAAAGAAACTGTTGTAGCTAAAGCAATAGCAGAACTAAATACAATATCACCAGCAGCTGCAAAAGTAAGTACAGAACGTACTGCTTGGAACAGTGCAAAAATGTCACTAACCAATAAGGGAGAAAGTAATATTACAAAAGTATATTATGTAGTACAAAATACTACTGATACAACAGCGCCAACTTTTGATGCTGAAAAAGCAACATTTTCAAAAGGAACAACAAAATCAGCTTCAGTTGCTAATAATAAATTAACTGATGAAATCGTTTCTAATGAATTAGCAAAAGGTGCAACATATAAAGTATATTATGTGTTAGAAAATTCTTATGGAAGTATTAGCAAAAACGAAGGTGGAGATATTGTAATAGGTGAAACTGATATTTTATCAGATGCTATTATCAATAGACAAGTAGCAGTAGATGCTACTAAGATTGTACTTCCAGAATTAGCAAAAAGTAAGACAAAATTTACCTGGGAAGCTGCAAAAGATGCCAATGGATATATTGTAACTGTTTATAAAGATGGAAAAATTATAGATGAAAAAACAGTTAATACTGCTGAATATGATATAGTAGATAATTTAGATGGTGCTGGAAAGTATAGTATTGAAATTGTTGCAACAGGTTCTAATGTAAAGAATTCTACTTCAGTTATGTCAAAAGAAGTAGAAGTAAAAGAACTAGCAGCAGTTACAGATATTACTTTTGAAGTTAACCAATTAGGTGCCAATATTTTATCTTGGAAAGATTCTAACCAAAAAGAAGATGTAGCAGAATATACTGTAGAAGTATATGAATATGATGAGGCAGCAAAAGACTATAAACAGACAGCAAAAGCTGATGCAACAGATGGAAACACAATTACTGCTACAAGTGTAACTTTAAATCTTGAAGATAATAAAACATATAAAGCAGTAGTTACAGTAATTAAGAAATCAACAGGAAGTGATATACTAAATTCAAAAGAAGCTGAATTAGAAGGATTTTACAGAATAAAACCATCAGTAAGTGGAGAAGAAATTGATGTAAATTCTATTACTTTAAACTTAGGAGATATTACTATAAAAGGTGAAAAAGTAACTAATTTTGAAGCAAAAGTATATACAGTTCAAACTACAAATCCAGAAGTTGCAAAATATGTGGAGCAAAAGGGTATTACAACAAAATATGAAGATGGAAAATTAATCATTAGTGGATTAAAAGCAGATACACAATATGCTTATAAAATAATTGCAGATGCTAAAGGGGTAAAAGGAGAATCAACATACATTGAAGCAGGAAGCAAAACATTAAAGCAAGCACCTGCTATTAAAGGAAAAACAGTTGTAAAAGATGTAAAAGATGCTAAAGCAGGTACAGTGTACTTAGATGGAACTACTTTAAAAGTAGATGGAGCAGAAGCAATTACCCTAGATGCAACTTATTCAGAAAAATTTGTAGATAGTGTAGCAGTAATTGCAAAATTAAGAGCAGGAGATGTTATTACAATTGATGATAATACAGTAGAATTAACACTAACCAATGCATCTACTACAACAGCTATTGAATTTGAAGATACTGTTAAAGGTAAAACAGTTATCGTTAATGGAAAAGTATTTGGATATGAAATTTCAATAGCAGAAGGTTCAGAAGCTAAGGAATTACGTTTGGCAGGAAATGGTGCAAAATATGATTTAACTGCAGCTAAAGCTGATAAAGTTACACTAGATGGTGGGGTTGTGGTAAGTGGTGCTAACACATACACTGTATTAGCAGGTAAAACAGTTACAATTAATGGCGTTAAAGTAACTACTGCAAAGGAAACTGAAATTAAATCACAAGTAAATACAGGTGTAAAGGAATTAGAAGTAACAGTGAAGCAAGAAACAAATGACTTAACATTTGAAAATGTAATTGCTCAAAATGTTACTGAAACAGAAGCTAAGATTACATTTGTTGGAAAATCTGATTTAACAGATAAACAACTAGGTGATATTACAATTAAGACAACAGGTGGAAAAGTGACAGTTGCAAAGGAAAATGTTAATGTGAGTGGTGCTTTAAATGTTGAAGTTAACTCAGGTGAAGTTGATATTTCTGATCCAGCATTAACAGGTACAAAAACAGTTAATGTTAGTAACAAAGATGATAAGACAAAAGCAACAGTAACAGTAAATACTAAAATGGCAGCTCCAGTTGTTATTCCAGCAGGAACAGAAATCAAAGAATATACTGCAAAAGATTTTGAAACAGCTTTCACAACAGCAACAGCTCAAGAGAAGGAATTAATTAATCAATATATGAAAGCTCTAGGACTTGACGGAAAGAATGCTACAATGAAAACAGAAGTAAACAAAGGTGCAACATTAATAACAATTGAGTTTGCAGAAGCTACTACAACAACTACAATTGGTGGACTAAAATAATCTGATTTGAAATAATATTAAATATTAAGAGAGAGGATATCCTAAAATTAGGACTCTCTCTTTTGGCAACTTTTAGAGAAAAATATTTAAAACTCACAATTTTTTGGTGTTCTAGGGAAAGGAAGTACATCACGAATATTTTGCATACCAGTTAAATACATCATCATTCTCTCAAAGCCTAAACCAAAGCCACTATGGACACAGCTTCCATATCTTCTTAAGTCCATGTACCACCAGTAATCTTCTTTATTTAATCCAAGTTCTTCTAAACGTTTATCTAATTTTTCAAAATTATCTTCTCTTTGACTACCACCAATAATTTCTCCAATACCAGGTACTAAAAGGTCAGTAGCAGCAACCGTTTTTCCATCATCATTTAGTTTCATATAAAATGCTTTTATTTCTTTTGGATAGTCAGTTACAAAAACTGGTTTTCCAAAAAGCTTTTCACTTAAATATCTTTCATGTTCTGTTTGAATGTCAGTACCCCAATGAACAGGATATTCAAATTGATCATTTACTTTCTCTAGTTCTTTAATTGCATCAGTATAAGTAATTCTTCCAAAATCAGAATTAACAACATGATGTAATCTTTCCAATAAGCTTGTATCAATAAATTGATTAAAGAATTCCATTTCTTCGGGTGCATTTTCTAATACATAGGAAATGATGTATTTAATCATGTCTTCTGCTAAATTCATATCATCTTGTAAATCGGCAAAGCAAATTTCTGGTTCAATCATCCAAAACTCTGCAGCATGCTTTACTGTATTTGAATTTTCAGCCCTAAAAGTAGGTCCAAAAGTATATACATTACGAAAGGCATGTGCAAAAGTTTCTACATCTAATTGACCACTAACTGTTAAATGAGATTGCTTTCCAAAGAAATCTTGAGAATAATCAACTTGACCATTTTCAACTTTTGCTGGATTTTCTAAATCCATAGTAGTTACTCTAAACATTTCGCCTGCACCTTCACAGTCACTTCCAGTAATGATAGGAGTATGTACATACACAAATCCCCTTTCTTGAAAGAACTTATGAATAGCAAAAGAAAGCACACTACGAACTCTAAATACTGCATTAAAAGTATTCGTTCTTGGACGTAAATGTGAAACAGTTCTTAAGTACTCAAAAGAATGTCTTTTCTTTTGAAGTGGATAATCTAAATCAGCCTGATTAAATATTTCAATGTTTTGGGCTTTTAATTCAAAAGGTTGCTTTGCATTTTCTGTTTTGACAATTTGTCCCACTACAATAATAGAAGAAGCAATTGATAATTTTCTGACTTCTTCAAAATTAGATAGGGAAGTATCAAAAACGACTTGAATGTTTTTGAAAAAGCTTCCATCATTTAATTCAATAAAACCAAAATTCTTAGAATCACGAAGGGTTTTAACCCAACCAGAAACTTGAACAGTGCTATCAATATAGGTAGCTGTGTTTCTATATAAATCTTTTATTAAAACTTGCTTTATTTCCATATAAAAACTCCTCATATATATTTTTTTATATTCTAGGAAATTACAGCAAATTGTTTTAACAATTTGTGTATATTTCCGTAGAAGATAATTATTGCTATTGTTACAAATTCTTAATGCTTTTTGCATTTAGAATTTGTTCATATAGCTTTTCCACTATTATATAAAAAAATGCCAGAAAATTCAATATTTATTTGTCAAAACTTTTTTATTTTGCTCTATCCTAAGAGTAAGAAAATATTGCCGACAAAAAGATATAAAAAAATACAAAAAACGCAAAACAATTTGTTTTATTTCGAAAAAATGATGAGGAACTTAGTTAAAATTATGTCATAAAAAATGATACATAAGAATGAATAAAAAGGCAAGTTTAAGTTAGCTATGTGAAGTGAAACAAACTACAGATGACTTATGCAATTGAGTAATAGCCAAATTGTAAATTTTATAAAAATACAAAGGAGGAGAAAAGTAGATGAAAAAACTAATTTTATTTATAGAACAGAAAATATATATAAAATATAGAAATCTCAAGGATAGACTATGCCAATGGATAGCCTGTCCTTTTTGTGGAGAAAAAGAGGTGGTTAAAGTAGTTGTTCGAGCAAATTACGGATAACTTATGCGTAGCGATAGCGAAGCTAAGTTATCCGTGTTAAACAGTAAAGTAAAAAACTTAGGAGGTTAAAAATGAAAGAGAAAATAAGTATGAAAAAAGTATTAATAACAACAGCATTAGTAACAGTAGGAGCATTAGCAATAGGAGGAACAAGCTCACAAGCTGCCTTACAATCTAACCCAACAACCCACAGTAGCGGAAAAACAGCAACAGGAGCTAGTTGGATTACAAGTATAA
>JAAWNJ010000127.1 GCA_022798895.1 Clostridia bacterium
AAGCTTGTTAAATACTGGAAAATCAGGAGATAAGGTATGTAATATTCATGATATGGCTTCTAATTGTTTAGAGTGGAGTACAGAACATTACGCTAGCACGCCCAGTATCGATGATCCTTCCACTAGTAGAGGAGGTGGTTATTACTTTGGAGGCTATCCTACAGCTTACCGTGTCGCTGTCTTTCCTTACTTCCTCGGATATGTTTCCTTTCGCCCACTTTGTTATGTAAAGTAGCGCTATGTACTGGTTTACGTAATTCTAAAAGGTGAAAAATGGAAGAGAGTTGAAGTGGACCCCAAATATTAGACAAAAAATGTCTAATATTTGGGGTTCAGTTCAGAATATTTATTAGAGATATTGAAATTAACACAAATATATATTAAAATAATAACTAGAGAAAATTTTGAGCAATATTCCTAAGTAAAATAATTATTTTAAGGAGTGGCTGAACATGCGAGAGTTTATACTTGTACTGGATTATGACACAAAAATTATTAGAAATCTAAGGGCAACTTGGATTCAACCGCAAACTATGTCAGGAGGTTGGATGCTATGCTATGAGGATGATGAATATGAACGTGGCATTATTTATCGTTCACAAGATAAGGCATTATTAATGAAATTACAAGGACGGATGATAGAAGCATACTCAGCAGGGAAAGAAAAGATTCAGCTGTAACAAAAAAGAGTATATTCCAATAGGAAGTAAATTAAATTTTAAATTAGCATGCACAAGATTACTCTTAGGAGTGAATCCTGTAAGTTACAGGATTCACTCCTTTTAATATTAATGTAACCTATCTGAGGATGTGTAAACTACTTTAGAATAGCAATAACTTGACACATACGTAAGTGTAAAATTAATGTAGGCAAAAAATAAAAATTTTTGTCTACATATTTTTTAATTTAATATTGAAAAAACATAGATAATCCAATACAATGTGAATTGACAAAAACACACAAAAGAAAGGAAATATCTATGTTTGAAGAAATTGTAACAGAAGAAGAAGTAAAATTCAATGATTTAGAGAAAAAAATATTTAAATTTGTATGTAATTTTGGCTGTTTAATTTTAAAATTAATTTTGGAAAGTTATGATAGAAAGCTAATGAAGACTAGAGATAAGAAGAAATATCGACATAAGGGCTTAAGGAAAAATACTATCAAGACCATTATGGGAGAAGTAGAATATCAAAGAGTGATGTATGAAATAGAAGAAAATGGTGTTCATAAGACGGTATATCTTTTAGATGAGAAATTACAGATAAATGTAAATGGAAAAGTATCAGAAAATTTAATTGAAAAAGTAGTAGAAATAGTGCCAATAACAGATGCATACAGAAAGGCAGAAACAGTAATTAAGGAAACAACAAATGCGACATTAAGTTTTGAATGGATAAGAAAAATAACAATAGATGTGGGAGATAAGATAGCAAGAAAAGAAAAAGAAGAAAGAAAAGCACTTAGTAAAGGGCAACTCATAGCTGGCTTAAAACAGATAACAGCACTGTTTGAAGAAGCAGATGGATTATGGATAAATCTGCAAGGAAGAGACAGAAAAGAAAGATTAGATAAGCAAGAAGAAAAGTGTAAGAAAAAGAATAAAGAGTTTAACCCAAAACAAAAGGTAAAAACGGAGTTGAAATTACATGTAATGTATGAAGGTTGGAAGAAATATGATAAAAGACATAGTTTAGTAAATAAGCAATGCATAGCAGGAATAATGAAACCAAAGGAAATAAAAGAATTACGAGATGCTAGAGTGTTTGAGCAATATGATGAAAAGAATATTAAGTTAAGAGTAACAAATGGAGATGGAGCAAGGTGGACAAAAGGAATAACAGCAAAAGGAGGAGTATATCAAAAAGACCAATTTCATATTATGCAGGAAATAGTAAGAGATGTACCAAAAGAGTATCAAAATATAATAAAAGAATTAGTAAATACGAAACAATACGAGAAGATACAACGAGCAATAGAAGGCTTAAAATATGAACTTGGAGGAGAATATGAGGCAATTAAAAAGTTGAATAAATTACAAAGTTATTTAAGTGGTGGCTTAGAAAGATATCAAGATTTAGTAGAAATACCAGAGGCACCAGAAGGAATAGAATATAGAAATATGGGAACGCAAGAAAGTCAGATATTTAGTAAGTTAAAGAAAAGATTTTGTAGTGGAAGAAAAGGATTTAGTGAACATGGAGCAAATGCATTAGCGAAAGTATGTGTACTAAGTGAAAAGTTTAGTTTAGAAGATATAGAAACCCCAATACCAATAGATACGAGTATAGAAGATTGGATAAAAAAGATAGAAGAAAATGTAAAGAGAAATATTACGTTAAAGGATAAATTTTTAACAACAGAGAAGCCACCTAAAGAATCAATAGGAGCACATATATCACATACAGAAAATAAATTAGTGAAAGAAATATTAAAATATCAAGAGATAAGCGAATTAAAAGCAATATTTTAATTGGTTTTATTAGAAGAACATTGAAAATATAAAAGTGTTGAAGCAATTGACAATGAAGGATTATAAAAAAGATAAAAAAATTGCCTACATTTACTTGACACATACGACACATACGAAAATGATATAACATATATTGACACATTTCGAAATATTGTGTTATAAATAAAGTACAAATCAAAATATTGCTATAGTGAATTATGATAAGAGAAGATGTATAGAAATAGTAGAGGTTTAAATACTAAAGAAAAGGGAGGAAATAAAAAATGCAAAGAAAAGGCGTAATACTTGAAACCGCTGGAGCTGTAGAGAGCGAGAGAACTATTTTATTCTCTTATGACGAAAAA
>JAAWNJ010000128.1 GCA_022798895.1 Clostridia bacterium
AAAAGGAGGATATAGAGATACTTAGCAAAAGTATCCTATGAAAAACGAATGATTCAAATTCTTTATACAAATGATTCTTCTCGTAATGAAACAATAATGGATGATGCAAGAGAATTTACAAGACAAGAAGATTTTTATCATGTTCCACAATCAAAACAGAGAAAAGCTATTAGTAGCAGTGGAATGATTATAACAAGTTTGTTATTGATTATAGCAGTTTGTATTGTGATATTAATGGGACTTGGTTCATGGAATATGACATCAAAAGCAGTGTCACAAGAAGAAAATAGAATAGAGCATCTACCAAACTTTGACATTAATGTGAAGCAATCTATAGCACAAACAGCAGTTGCACTTGATAAGAATACTTTAAAAGATGCACAAGTAGCAGAAAAAGGAGTGGTAGTAAAAAAGGCAATTGCATCAGATGGAAAAGCTTATGATACAGTAGCATATTTAACTATTCCAAGTTTGGGAATACAATATCCAGTATTAGCGAAGACTTCAGAAGCTCTTTTAAAAGTGTCATTAAATAAATATTGGGGATCTAATCCAAATCAAGTAGGGAACATGTGCATTGTAGGACATAACTATAATGATGATAGATTTTTTGGAAAATTGAATCAAATAGAACAGGGGGCAGAGATTATTATAACAGAAATGGATGGAGAAGCACTAAGTTATTATGTATATAAAACAGATATGATAGATCCTTATGATACTTCTTGTACTAGTCAAAGAACAAATGGAGGAAAAGAAATAACTTTAATTACTTGTAATGTAGATGGTTCTCAAAGATTTATTGCAAAAGCAAGAGCCAATGAATAAAATACTTGACTTATAGGGTAAACAAGTATATAGTATAGAAAGATACTAAAGAAAGGAGAAGGGGAAGGAAATGACAGATAAAGCAAAAGGAGTACTAAGCTATGTCTTCTCATGGGTAGGAGGATTAATCTTTTTACTAATGAAAGACAGTAGTCAAAATGTAAAAAAACATGCAGCACAATCAATTGTAATTTCAGTAGGATATTTTGCAATTACAATAGCATATTCAATGATACCATTTTCAATACCATTTTTTTCAACAGGCTTAAATGTATTATATGGTATACTTATCATTATGGGAATTGTTAAAGTGTGTCAAGATGGAGACCCAGAACTTCCTGTTGTTGGAAAACTTGCAGAATCTATTTTTGGTAAAAAAATTCATGAGTAAGCAAAAATATATAGTTTAATAAATGAAGCATCAGACTAAAAACTGATGCTTTTATTTTAGGAGCGAAAGAGGAGTTGTGTTAAAAACAAAAAATACTTGAAAAAAAGCTGATTTTAAGGTATGATAAGTATAGCAAAAAAGAAAAGGAGGCTACAAAGATGAAGGTTATTTTATTAGAAAATATAAAGGGAGTAGGAAAAAAAGATGAAGTGATTGAGGCAAGTGATGGATATGCTAGAAATTTTTTATTTCCTAAAAAGTTAGCAATAGAAGCAAATGCAGAGAATATGAGCAAGCTAAAGGGAAAAAATGACTCTAATGCTTATAAGAAATCTGTAGAAAAAGCAGAAGCACAAAAAATAGCAGAAAAGCTAAAAGATATTGTATTAAAAATAGTAGTCAAGTCAGGAGAAAATGGTAAGATATTTGGTTCCATTACTTCAAAAGAAATTGCAGATAGTTTGAAAGAACAATATAAAATAGAAGTAGATAAAAAGAAAGTAGAATTGAAAGAGCCAATAAAGACATTAGGTAATTTTAGTGTTTCTATTAAGCTATATGAAGGAGTTAATGCAACATTAAAAATTCAAATTATAGAATAATTTTCAATATAATGATAAATGTAAAACTAGTAAAAAATGAACAAGTGATATATTGAAGATAAATGATAATTAAGGGGAAATCAAAAATGGAACTAGGTAAAATACCACCACATGATATAGAAGCAGAACAAGCAGTTATTCGGTAGTATGTTAACAGATAAAGATGCAATTTCATCTGCATTAGAAGTATTGAAGCCAGAGGACTTCTATCGTGAAGATAATAAGTTAATATTTGAAGCAATTCTTAATTTATATAATCGTGCGCAGCCTGTTGATATTATTACTTTAAAAACAGAATTACAATCAATGAAACAGTTAGAATCAGTTGGTGGGCTAGAATATATTGCACAACTTCCAGATAGAGTGCCAACTACTGCCAATGTGGAACAATATATTAAAATTGTAGAAGAGAAATCAGCTTTAAGAGCTTTAATTAAAACTGCTAATGATTTAATTACTTTAGGGTATGATCAAACACAAGAAGTAGAAGACATTTTAGATACTGCTGAAAAGAGAATTTTTGATGTAATTCAAAATAGAAATCAAAAAGGATATTCAGCTATTAAGGATATCTTAGTAGATTCCTTTACAGAGTTAGAAAAGTTATATAATCAAAAACAACATATTACAGGTACGCCAACTGGATTTGCTGATTTAGACTATATTACAGCAGGACTACACCCTTCTGATTTAGTCATTGTTGCTGCAAGACCAGCTATGGGAAAATCTGCCTTTGCTTTAAATATTGCATATAATGTTTCATTAAAATCTGATGAGGCAGTTGCTGTTTTTTCATTGGAAATGCCAGCAGAACAATTAATACAACGTATTATTTGCGCAGCAGGAAGTTTAAATGCTGAATCATTACGTTCAGGTTCTATTTTGAAAGAAAGTAATGAAAGGTATTATGCAGCAGCAGAAAAAGTTGGAAAATGTAATTTGTACATAGATGATACTCCTGGTATAAAAATTTCAGAATTGAGA
>JAAWNJ010000129.1 GCA_022798895.1 Clostridia bacterium
AATAATTCCTGCTTTTTCTTCTATCTTTGCTAATTCTGTTTCTAATTTCGCATCTGATGCTTGCTTAAATATACTATTATCTCCTAATACATAAGTTAACGTTATTCCTGCCAAAATAAGTAACACTACGATTGTTACAACTAAAGCGACAAGCGTTATTCCGATTCTCTTGTTTTTTACTAATTACATTTTTCATCTGTGCTTTAACTCCTCCTTTAACTATACCCTCATTATAAATGCCTGTATTTATAATGAGGGTAAAAAATAAGATAAAATATATAGTATAAAATTTGAAAGGAAATTCAATTTATGAATAACACTCGAAAACATGTTGGAAATTTGAACGTTATCGGTGCTAAAGTCAAATACTACCGTGAATTAAATAATTTATCTTATCAGTCATTATCAAATATGCTTATGTTATATGGCGTTGATATTCATAAACAAGCCATATACAATATAGAAGTTGGAAAACGAACTGTTGTTGATTACGAAATCTGCGCTCTTGCCAAGTGCTTTAAGATAGATGTAACTGATTTATTAAATGATTTCCTAAATAAATTATAATATATACTTTATTTTAGTTTATTATATCATTCTCAAATATAAATGCAAGCGTTTACAAAATGAATTTCAAATTTTTTTCATTTTTTTATACAAATTTGTCAAAATTTGTGATATACTTTTAAATTTGAAATAAAATTGCAACTAGTTTTATGAAATTCTTCTTGAACATACTATTGGTTGGATTTCTTCCTCTAATTCTAGTAAAAAAATATGTGATGCGCTTTTTTTATCCACACATCACATTGCAAATCTCTTTTAATTTTTTACCATAGCGTATCTTCGATTCGCTATATATTCTTTTTTAGTTCGCAAACTCTTCCATTTTTTGCCTTTCTAGATTACGTAAACCAGTATGCGGTGCTACTTTACATAACAAAGTGGGCGAAGGGAATTGCGGGTGTCACTGTCGGCCGTAATGTTGTGGTGGCGAACAGACGGAGTGTAAGTGCTGACGTAGTAATAACCTCCCCTATGAACGTAAGGGTACCTACTGCCACTATACGTGCAAGTGGAATGTTCTGTGCTCCACTCATGACAATTCGAAGCCATATCATAAATGTTACATACCTTATCTCCTGATTTTCCAGTATTTAACAAGCTTGTATTTACCGATCCTTTATTTGCATAATTTGTACTTCCTGAATATTTTTGTATAAATACTATTGCTGTATCCCAACTATAACTATTGATTAAATCACTTTCTACATAATTACTACTGTACATTCCTCTAGCAGCTGTTGCTGCATTTGGTTGTGTAATATGAGTCCATACTGCTTTATCATATTGTGATTTTACTTTATTGTCACTTCCTTTACTTGCCTCATATCTTCCAAAATAATACCCACCATTCGCTTTTGTTTTTGTTACAAAATTTCCTAAATTCTTAGCTGCTGTATTTCCTGAATTACTGGTTAATTCTTGAAAATAACTTCCTATTGCTACTACCTCTGTATAATTATCTGCATCTTGTTTTGGTATATAATTTCCTGTTGCATTTTTTGTTGTAAAATCATCATATCTTCCAAGCCTAATGTCATCTGCTGGCTTACTTGTTCCGGTTAGATACTGAATCTACTGGTACCCATACAAATTCATTCCCTTCTCTATCTTGTATGACTATTCCTTCTGTTACCTTTGTTCCTTCGCTAGTTAGTACTTTAAAGTCTCCTGGTACTGTAATTAAGTTTCCATTCACATCTTTTGCTACTGTATTTGCTGTTTGGAAGTCTGTTAAGGTTGCTACATCTGGTGCATTCTCTACTACGGTTACTTCACATGTTCCTTGTTTATTACTTCCATCTATTGTTTTTGCTGTGATAGTTGTGGTTCCAGCTTTCTTGGCTGTTACTACTCCTTTATTATCTACAGTGGCTATTTCTGTATTGCTACTGCTCCATTCAAATTCTTGACTTGCAGTATCTATTGGTTTTGCTACTGCACTTAGCCATCTAGTTGAGCCTTGTGCTATTCTTGCTCTTACTGAAGCTATTTCTAACTCTGTTGTTACTTCACATACTTTTACTGTACATGTTTTTGAAAAATTTCCATAGGTTACTGTGATTGTTACTGTTCCTGCTGTATTTTTTGCTGTTACATCTACTGTATTTGTATCACTATTTGCTACGGCTGTTGCTATTCCTTCATTTTCACTTGTTGCTGTTAATATAACTTTTTCTTCTTCTTCTCCTAAGATGTCACTTGGTGTTCTATCTATAGTTACTGCTCCACCATTGAAGTTCATTTTATAGTATTTTCCCTCTACTAAAACATAGTAAGTATATAACTCGCCTGAACTTTCTAATGTTACTTTGATTGTACCTGTTTTGTCTTTTCCTAAACTCATACTTTCTTTATCTAAAGATATTCCTGTTATTTCGCTTCCACTTACTTCTACTTGTTTAATAGTATAACCATCTTCTCTTAATTCTCCTACTATTTCTTGCATAGTCGGTTTATCATTCAAATTATCAGATACCTTTTCTAACCATTTGTCTGAATAAATAATTCCTGCTTTTTCTTCTATCTTTGCTAATTCTGTTTCTAATTTCGCATCTGATGCTTGCTTAAATATACTATTATCTCCTAATACATAAGTTAA
>JAAWNJ010000130.1 GCA_022798895.1 Clostridia bacterium
AAAAACGACTATGCATTGCTCTATATCAGATTATGAAGAAAATTTAATTGATACTTGTAATATTGAAAAAATCGCAGAAGAAAATGAACAGAATAAAGTTGTGTTAGATAGTTTAAAGGCAGTAAAACCAAAGGAATATGAAATTTTTATATTATTTTATTATGAATCAAAATCAATAAAAGAGATAGCAAAGTTGTTAAATTTATCCACAAGCAATGTTAAGACTATACTTCATAGAATTAGGAAAATCATAAAAAGAAATTTAGAAGATGGAGGTTATGGCTATGGAAAATAATCATTTAAAAGAGAGAATACGAAAGAGTGTAAAAGAAAAAATAGCTGTATCAAACATCAGAGAGGAGTTTGGTATGAAAAGTAAAAAAAGTAGAAAAATAATTTATGGAATAACTTCGAGTGTAGCGGTATTTATTTTAGGTGTTGGAATCATTATAGGCACAAATATATTTAATGATAATCAAATACAAGATAATCCTTATGGAATTGCAGATTTACAAAGTGATAAACAAAATAAAAATGAATCACTAGAAATTAAATTAAATATAAATAAAATAAAGGAAATGTTAGCGACCAGCCTAGATGCAGATGTAGAAACAATAGAAATAGAAAGATTACCAGAGAATTTTGAATTTATAAAAAATGTAAAGATACCAGAAGAATATAAAATTGAAGGTAGTTACAACATTTATACTAGAAGTAATATAAATAAAAGTGAGTATGATGTATTACACGATTATGTATTTAATTATAGAAAAGATAGTATGAATAATATAATAATTGCCTTTTCAGAAATAGAAAAGCCATTAAGAGATTACTATATAGATGTTGGAGATAAAGTTTCAAAGATAGGAGATATAGAATTTATAATATCTCAATATAAAGATATGTATATTGTAACATTCAATTTTAAAGATATATATTTTGATATTGAAACAACTGGCATAACAGAAAATGAGTTATTAGAACTATTACAGTCAATACTTACTGAAAATAATAAAAATTTAACAGTAGAAGATAAAGATATAAATGTAAAAGAACAATCAAATGACATTAAAAGTACAAATTATCCAGATTATTATGCAGGAAAGTATGTAGATAATAATGGGAACAATGTAGTTTTACTTTGCAAAGATAACGAAGCAAATAGAAAAGAAATATGCAGTTTGTTAGGAATAACAGAAGGCAAAACTATATTCAAAACAGCAAAACACTCATATAATTACTTAACAGATTTGCAAAGTAAGATAAGCAAAAAAATGATAGATAAAGAATTTACTTTTGTAACAACATCAGCAATAATGGAAGATAATAATAATATAAAAGTTACTGTAATAAGTAATAACGAAAGTGATTTGAAAAAAATAAAAGCATTAGATACAATAGGTGGAGCTATTGAGATACAATATAATGAAAATGGTATGTCAAAAACTGAGTTGTTAGTGGAAAAACAATAAGTTAGAAGAAGAATAGAAACAACAAGCTATTCTTCTTTTTATGTTAGGAGGAAAAAATATTTGAAAGAGTTATTTATCAATGAGGTAATTAGTAAGACCAATTACTTTTTAAATGATAACCAAAGAATAAAATTAAATGAGATACTTACAGAAATATGTTTAAATTATCAAATCAAAATAATAGAACAAACTAAAAAGCAAGAAACACAAAAGAATAATACAGATATATTAAACAAATTTATATCTTCTAAAGAAATTGAAGGTTGTTCTACTAGAACTTTAAATTACTATAAAGATAATATAACCAAAATGCTAGATACAATAAATCTTCCAATAGATGAAATTACTACTGAAATATTAAGGAATTACTTGGCTAATTATAAAAACAATTCAAATGCAGGTATGGTAACAATAGACAATATAAGAAGAACATTATCAAGTTCCTTTGCATGGTTAGAAAACGAAGATTATATTGTTAAAAGTCCAGTTAGAAGGATTCACAAAGTAAAAGCAACTAAAAAAGTTAAAGAAACATTTACAGATGAAAATTTAGAAAAATTAAGAGATACTTGTGCAAATGTAAGAGATTTAGCTATATTAGAACTATTAATATCAACTGGTATGAGAGTTGGAGAACTTACTAAATTAAATATAGTAGACATGAATTTCCAAGAAAGAAGTTGTATTGTTCTAGGCAAAGGGAATAGTGAAAGAGAAGTCTATTTTAGTGCAAAAAGTAAAATGTATATAAAAAAGTATTTGGAAACAAGAACTGACAATAATAAAGCATTATTTGTATCTCTTATAAAACCATATAATCGATTAGGAATATCAGGAATAGAAATTGCTATTAGAAATTTAGGAAGAGAAGCAAATATAAACAAAGTACATCCACACAAATTTAGACGAACAATGGCTACTATGGCTATTGATAAAGGTATGCCAGTTGAACAAGTACAAAAATTATTAGGACATATTAAGATAGATACAACAATGGAATATGCAATGGTAAATCAAAGTAATGTAAAAAATTCACACAGAAAATATGTAACATAAATTCAACAAAAAATATTGACATTTCGATTATTTTATTATAAAATACAAACAACAGTTCTAAAATGAGTATAGATTGGAGAGATTTATTTGAAGAAAAA
>JAAWNJ010000131.1 GCA_022798895.1 Clostridia bacterium
TGCCACCTGGCGTTTGGTAATCGCATCAATCAACTGTTTATAACCACCCTGAGGATAATTCACTTTCAAATGAACAACATCAGATATATGATAAATAACAATTAATGAAGCAAGACCATATAGATAAAGACCATACAAATTTTTTCTTCTCTTTTTAGTTAAATAAATACTACTAATCAAAATAAAAATAGGTAACCCAATACTAAGCAATTTAATAGCAATATTCTGTGAAGTAGTTAAAGTAGTATAAGGAATTGAATTAGTAAAAGTTTTCATTCCTAAAATAGTGTAATCAATAAAATCAGTAAGTGCATGATTACAGATCAAATAAATTATTAAAAAAGCAATTGGCATTAATATTCCAAGTACTTTTATAACTGAAGTTTTTAAGTAAGCTTTAAATCCTCCTTTATTTTGAAAAGTAAAAATAGGAAATATTACACTAGTAAAACTAATGAAAATACCAGTAGATTGTTTTAATAAAATACAACTTCCACAAATGAGACCAATCATGAAATAATAGGAAAGTCGTAAGTCAGAACGATCAAGATGCTTTATTTCTAAATAAATCAAAATAAGGGTTAATAATAGTATTGCAAAGTTATAATCAATGCAAATATATTCTTGTAATAATATCAATAATATAGATAAGAAAAATAGATTATATAAGCTAGGTACTTTTAAAATTTTTAGTATTTTATAAATCATAAAAAAGATACTAGAAATTAATAAAATAGCAAGGATTCTCATAATAATTAGTTCATTACCAAATAGCTTCAAAATTAGTCCAGCAGTAAAAGGAAGGAGGGGTGTTTGAAGCATATTAAAGTCTCGATAAGGTACCAAACCATCAGCAATATTTCTAGCAAAATTATAATTCCAAATTTCATCTAAATTGCTTAAATTCCTAGATAGAATAATAGGAGAAATTACAAGAACAATCCCTATAAAAATAAGAATAGATAAATAATGTAATTTCAAGTATGATTTAACTTTATAAAACATATAAAAACTCCTATTCATCTATATTAATTTTTTTATCAATAATATATTGAGGTCTTTGCTTTACTTCATCATAAATTCTTGCAATATACTCACCTATCATCCAAAGAGAAATTAGAATGATACCACTTAAAAATGTCATAGTAACCATTAAAGAAGTCCAACCAGCAGTTAAATTATGTAAGTGAAAGATAAAGGATACAATAGCATAAATTAAAATTAGTACAGAAACAACCATAGAAAGAATACCAAGTCCTCCTACAATTTTTAAAGGTTTTGTAGAAAAACTAATAATTCCATCAGATGCTAATTTTAACATTTTCTTTAAAGGGTATTTTGTTTTTCCTGCAAATCTTTCTTTACGTTCATATTCAAAAGCAGTTTGCTTAAAGCCCACCCAACTAAATAGCCCCCTTAAGAATTTATTATGTTCAGGTAGAGAATTAATGACATCTACTACTTTTTTATCGACTAATCTAAAATCACCTGTATCTTTGGGAATATCTACATCGGATAAAGCATTTAAGGTTTGATAAAACATTTTAGCAGTTAATAGCTTAAATTTAGATTCACCATCACGGGTTTTACGTTTTCCATAAATTACTTCATTTCCATTTTCCCATAATTTTAGCATATCAGGAATCAATTCTGGTGGATCTTGAAGGTCGGCATCAATGATAACAATAGCATCTCCTGTCACTTCTTGAAGTCCTGCTGTTACAGCACATTGATGACCAAAATTACGAGCAAAAGAAATAACTTTTACATTAGTATCTTGTTTTGTAATTTCTTCTAATATTTCTAAGGTTTTGTCTTTACTACCATCATTAATAAAAACGATTTCATAGGTATAATCTTGTAAAGAGGATAAGACTTTTGTGACTCTATTGTAACATTCTTTTGCTACTTCTTCTTCATAATACATTGGTATAACAAGTGATACTTTTTTCATAGAATATTTCTCCTTTTTCATATTTCAATTTAAAAGCAATTTTATTTTATCATAAATACTCGAATTTTACTAGAGAAAAAGGAAGAAAAGTATATTGCTACAAGTTAGTTTAACTTATAAATAACAAAATGTGCATTGACATACGATAAAATAATATGTTATAAATAAGACATCCACAATATGAAATTCGCAAAAAGAAAAGATTGCTTTTAGGCACATTGACAATTAAATAAGAAACGTATCTCGCTAAAGCAAAGAAAATTAGAAGAAATGTGTATAAAAGCAAAAAAGAACGTAGATACTAATAACAAAAGAGTGTTGGTTTAGGGACGTATCTCTAGCTGACACTTTGAAAAAGTGTTGGCTAGAGGTACGTCCTTAAACTGACACAAAAGAAACGGAGGAAAAAGAAAGTGAAGAAAAGAGAAGTAAAAAACAGACGGAATATATTACCAGTATAAGTCATCCGTAAGTAGCAAAGCTTCAACAGCTGGGATAACCCTTGTAGCTTTAGTAGTGACCATAGTGGTTTTGCTCATCTTAGCAGGAATCACACTAACTTATGTATTTGGG
>JAAWNJ010000132.1 GCA_022798895.1 Clostridia bacterium
ATTATATCATTTTGAAGTTAATCTTACAAATTTAACTTTGTGTAAAGTTTATTTCCATATTTATATATTACTTTTGGAAGTTACTTTGTAAATTTACTACTTGGAAAACAATATTAAGATTAGTATCAATACCTTGACAGTAGACATAAAACGTGATAAAATCTAGTCGGAAAGGGGCGTTAATAATGAGATATAAAAAACAAATTGTATCAGTTATGACACTAACAATTTTACTAATACTAATGATGAGTACAGCAATGCAAGCAGTAAGCTTAGTAGGAAATATTAATGATTTTAAGGCTACAATGAATGGCAGTCAAATGAAACTTACTTGGTCTTCTGTTTCTAATAGTGCTGGATATAATGTATATGTAAATGGAACTAAGATTGGTTCTGTGAATTCAAATGAAGCAAGTTTAATCGGATTTTCGGAAAATACAACTTATCGTTTAAAAGTAGTAGCATATGATAGTAACAAAATAGAAATGGCAACTTCAGATGAAATCAAATTTACCACAACAATGAATCAAACTAATTTAGGCAAAGTACAAGATTTAACTGTAACACAAACAAATGGATATGTTACATTAAACTGGGCAAGTGTAAAAGATGCAGATAAATATCAAGTATTTGTAGATGTTCCAGGTTTTGGAAATATGAATATTGGAGAAGTAACAACAACAAGTGCAATACTAAAAGGATTTTCAGATGGTATGAGATATGGATTTAGCATTAGAGCTTGTCAGACTTTAAATACTGATAATGTAAGCTATGGACAAAAATCAGATGCTAAGTACATTACAATTGACTTTGACAAAGATGATACAAATAATGATAATGACAATAATCAAACTAGACCAGATAGGGTAACAAATGTAACTGTATATGATATAGAACAAACGACAGCAACAGTCACATGGAAAGAAGTAAATAATGTAGATGGCTATGATGTTTTATTATCTAAAAACTATGGAAGCTATCAAAATATTGCTTCAAAAACTGGAAATAAAGTATACTTATCTAATTTAACTCCAGACAGCTATTACAGAGTGAAAATAGTTGCTTATAAATGGAATAAAAATGAAAAAGTATATGGAGAGGAATCTTCTTATTCTTCTTTTACAACAAAACAAGAAAAGATAGTAGTTGGAAATATTGATGAAATAGATGTCTATGATATTGGTACTACAACAGCTAGAGTGGCTTGGTCAAAAGCAAATAATGCAGATGGATATGAAGTTTTACTATCTAAAAATAATGGAAAGTATGAAATGCTTAAAGATACAAGCAATAGAACAGTTACTTTATCTAATTTAGATGATGATACTACTTATAGAGTAAAAGTAGTTGCCTATAAGTGGGTAAATGGAAGAAAACAATATGGTAATGAGTCTTACGCATATAGATTTAACACACAAGTAGAAAAAATTACTGTTGGAGATGTAAGAACTATTTATGTAGATAATTTAACAAAAAACAGTGCTAGGATTAGTTGGACATCAGTAAGTGGTGCAGAGGGATATAATATCTATTTTGCTCAAGAAAATGGAAGATTTCAATATAAAGGTTCAACAACTAATAGAAGCTATAATTTTAGTAATTTAAAAGCAAATACTTATTATCAAGTAAAAGTTGAAGCATATAAAAAGGTAAATGGAAAAGAATATACAAGTACAACACCAACTGTTAAAGGATTTACAACTTCAAAAGAGACACTTGTGAAACCAGCAACACCAACACAGTTAACTGCAACAGTTAGAAATAGAAATGAAGCATATTTAGTGTGGTGGCCAGTAGAGGGAATAACAGGTTATGAAGTAGAAATTTCTAAAAATGGTGGAGCATATAAGCATGTAAAGTATGTAGCAGGAAACAATACTATTTTAACAAGTGATATGTTAGACTATTCTACAAATTATAAAGTAAGAGTAAGAGCATATAAAAATCAATATGTAAATGGAAAATATGAAACAGTGTATAGTAATTATTCAAGTGCAACAAGCTTTAAGACAGAAAGCTATAACAAAACAGAAAACAACACTAGTATTGCTAAGGTAACAGGCTTAGGTGGTTCTATGAAAGGTACAACAGTATCTTTAAATTGGAATAAAGTAAATGGTGCAGCAGGATATGAAATTGACTTAAATGTTCCAGGATATGGACATACAAAAATACAATCTAATAGTAATAGTAAAACAATTTCAGGAATTACAGGAAAAAATTATGATTATACAGCAAGAGTAAGAGCATATAAATATGTTAATGGTGTAAAAACATATGGACCTTATTCAGATGTAGTAAAGTTTAAAGAAAGATAATTTTGAAGGAGCTCGAAATAAAATTCGAGTTCTTTCTTTTTTCTTGACTTTTATAAAACATATTGTTAAGATATATATAAATGATATATTTATATATACCTTATTCGAACTTCTGATAAACAAGAAAATAATGAATAAGATTATCAAAAGAGTAAAAACTATACATAAGAATAAAATGAAGGAGCGTAC
>JAAWNJ010000021.1 GCA_022798895.1 Clostridia bacterium
ATAATTATTATTGTCAGTAATAATATTCCATAGCCTTTCTATATCACAATTAAATTCTCTTTTGATATTTTGCTCTACCATATTCTCACTCCTAAATTGACTATCTAATCTTTGTCAAGACTTTTTTGGTAAATTTATTATATTATTTTTTTGTATGGCAAACAAGCGAAAATGATATATTTTTAAAAAAATTGTATCTTTTTCACTTCTTTTATGATAAAATTCAATTATGATTAGTTTTCTAAGAATTGTTTATTATTTTTGCACATAGAATATAACATTCTTAGAATTTTTGTAGAACAAGCAGTTAGGCTTTCGTAATAGTGTTTGCCTTCTGCTTTTTTACTTTGGTAATAAATATATACTGGATGTTCTGGATAATTTGAAGCTCCTAATTTTACTACCATTTGGCTACAATTAAATAATATATATCTTGCATATTTGTTTCCTCTTTTTGATATTGCTCCTTTCACATTTATACTTTTTCCAGATTGCTTTATTGTTGGGTCAAGTCCACAAAAAGCTATTATTTCTTTTGGACTATCAAACCTTGTTATATCTCCTAATTCTCCAAATATTTCAGCTGTTAATATTTCGCCGATTCCATAAAATGAATTTATTATTTTAAAATATGGAGATTGCTTTGCTGTTTCTATCATTTTATTTCTCAATTCATTTATGATATTGTTATTATTTTGTACTATTTTAGCCATATCCGAAAGGTTTTTTGTGTCTTCGTGTTCTTTATTAACTCCAGGATAAGAGTTAGTTGAAGCTATTTTTATTGTTTCTGCTAGTCTTTTATAAAAGTTTAAATTTCTTCCATTAGTCTTATATAAATTGTTATACAATGCATCAATTCGCTTCTCTTTCACTATTTCTGCATGTGGAAATTCTTTGATAAAATTCAATGCTGTATCATCATAAATTCTTGTTGATTTAAAGATTTTCTCTAGTTCTGGAAAGCATATATTTATTAATCTCTTGTATCTTTTACTTCTACTATTATTTCATCAGGCTTGTTATATAGAGTCGAAATCGCCCTCACTATCTAAAACTAAATTAATAATAGGAATAAAAGTCGAACTGTCAATTTGTTAGATTCAAAGACCTCTGTAATTTGATGTTCTAACTTAAATTCTAATGTAAATAATTTTACAACCAAAAAAATTAGATGTAAACTCATTTATTTACATCTAACAGTATACCTGTAATTTGTATATTTAATTTTAAGGTCTCTCTTTTATTATAGTAGATTTTACCATTCCTGTTTCTTCAAAGGTTATATAAACTACGTAATTGTGTTTTTGGGAACCGAAAATCCCATCATATATATAGCCAGCATTATACATATAAACCTCTTCTACATATGTATATATTTTTACTGGCTCTCCTAAAATTTCTTTCACTCCTTCTTTTGATAGACCTATAAGAGTTCGATTATCATTAATTTCTTTCATCTTCACATATTGTTCAGTAGGCTTTTCTAAGATTAATTCTTTTTCTAAAAATTCGCCCAAATAATAAAACAATATGCCAATAATAATCCAGATTATTATTGAAATAAATATTAATATTAACTTTTTCTTCATAGAATCTCCTTATATATTGACTGTCATATATTACCATAAATATGCAAAAAAGTAAATATACTAAAGGCTGAGATTATATTATTTTCAGCCTTTGGTGTATAAGATATAAAGTTATATATATCCATATTTTTTCCTTTCTTCTCCATCTTTTCTGTAATGTATCATCTCTGAGTATGTTTCTCCAATAGTTCCTATCTTAGTAATAGAAATATAATCATTATTCTTGTAATATGTTTCAGTATGATACATTTCATCTCCCATATAAGTAATATATTTTATGTGATAATTAGTAGAATACTTTTCAAGGTTTCTAGATGCTTTATTTGATAAAAATGTCATAATTGTAGTTTTATATCCAACTACTTCACATAACCATACAGAAATTTTACATTCCATCTAAAATTATTTATGTGTTTTATGGCATTGTAAAAAGTTTCCTGTGTTAAATCTTCTGCTATTTCTTTACTGTGTGTCAAGCCAGCTAAATATTTATATACTGTCTTAAAATGTTCACTATAAATTTGTTCTATATCTATTTTTTGCATTTTTTACTCCTTTAATATATAAGACAACTTTTTTTCTCATTCGTTACAATTTTTTAACATATTTTTTGAAAACACAATTCCCACCAAATCTATCCTATTCCTTGGTGGGGACTTCTCGATTCAGGTTTCGGGTTTTGATTCCAATTGATATTCTGGTATTACATATTTTTGCATGAAGCTCTAACTTTATTGCAAACCAAAAGGATAGCCTCATTTGAGACTATCCTTTTGGTTTTTGTAAGTAACCACTCACCTTTGAATAAAGGAAGTTTGTTATTTGAAAGTACTAAATATTATTTCGCCATGTATTCCACAAAGCGTTGTAGCAAAACTGCTACCTCACCACGAGTAGCGCTATCCGTTGGCTTCAGGTTTCCTTGATTATCGCCATTGAATAGTCCTGCCTCAATAGCCCAAGACATGGCATCGCGTGCCCAAGCGGATATATCACCGCTGTCTTTAAACTGGGTTGTAGAACCTCTTTCATCTGTTCCCACACCAATTACATTTGCATAGCGATACAGGATGACCGCTATCTGCTCACGAGTCACATTATCATTAGGGCCGAAAGTTCCGTTCTCGTAACCATTAACGATTTTATTGATGGCTACCCATTGTAGAGCTTTAGTGTACCAAGCATCTCTGTTCACATCCAGAAAATGCATTACTCCATTCGAAACAGGGGTATCCTCCAAGCGATACAAGACTGTTACTAACATGCCACGACTCATATCGGTGTCAGGAGCAAATTTGCCGTTTCCTACTCCTTCAAATAAACTACGACTGGTGGCAAATGCTATGGCATTTGCTGCCCAATGGTTGTAAGTCACATCAGCAAAGTGCGTTGACTTGTCAATAAGCTTTATCGTCGCATTGCCACCCAAAGGAACGACTAAATAGTTACCTATCATAGTAGATTTACGTACGATTTCTTCCGAACCATCGACTTTGACGATAACAGCCACAACGCCAGAATTATACCCGTTCAAAGGAATTGAAACGTTCGTATTTTTCGTATTCGCAGGACAGTTGATTTTCACAACAGGTGCATTTGCATCGTTCGATGTCACGGGCAAATTGGGAATTGGCAAATTCACAATGCCCGAGTTATTTGCTACCATTGTCTGTGACAAGTTCACTTCTGCATTTACTCTGCCAGTTGTAGGCGTTTCTACAATAGTAGTAGTGCCATCCTTAAAACTTGTAATTTCTGTCACAGTCCCAGTCTTATTATCCTTTTGGATTGTTGTTACTGACCCATCAGAATTTTTCGTGGTACTAATGGTAACATTGCTCGTACTTGAATTACTTGGTATACTAGGCGTACTTGGATTACTTGGCGGATTCGGTTTATCAGGCACAATAGGAATAGTACTTGTTTCGCTGTACTCACATACCATACAAATTCTATGTTTTGTTCCTACTGTACTAGTAGTTGCTTCTGTATCCGTAATCCAATCGCCAAACATATGTGAACCATAACCAGATTTAAGTGTGTTTTCACTCACATCACAGTTAGGGATTGTACAGTCATGCCAGTGATAACTGCTGTCGTGAGACCAGTCCGTAGACCAGTTGTGCATATGCATATCACTCGGCGGTGTATCTGGCGATGTCGATCCTGGTGTCCTTACATGCCCGCAATTGTTGCAAATCGCATCCACATCGTTATCATAGACATGTGTGGCACCTCCATATGTAGGATTGAAGATAGAGCAAATATTGTAGGATACTGTTACGTTTGCCGTTGTATATTTCAGTGCATCAGGTCCGTTGGCAGCTATCCATTGCTCTTCTGTTCCACCATAGTAGATTTCTTTCATCGCCCGAGTATCCATTAGCGCTTCTCTGTCTATTGCTGTTACACTCCCAGGAATATAGAGTTTCCAAAGCGAAAGACTATTTTGGAACAAATTCGCCTCCAATCTAGTCAGTCCATATGGAAGCTCTATTGCCAAAAGTCCCCAGCATTGCGCGAATGCGCCTCCACCAATTGCAGTTAATTTACTATTCGGTGCAAATTCAAGCCTATATATACTACCACAGCTCATAAACGCACCGCCACCAATGGTTTCTACACTTGCTGGAATCGTAAATGGAGTAACTAAATCAGTTGCTATTCCAGAACATCCACCAAACGCATTGTTTCCAATGCTTGTTACACCTTCACCAAGCTCTAATGTTTTAATGTCTTGACATTTACGAAATGCCTCATAGCCAATTGTTCCTCTGGGGATGCTGACACTTATCAAACTCGAACCATAAAAGGCTCTAATTCCAATGCTTGTTACAGAATCTGGAATAATAACGCTCATGGCGGGACTTTGATAGAAAGCATAAGCACCAATGCTGGTAATTCCACTTCCTATTTTAATGGAATTTACTCGTGTTGTGACACCAGTTTCCCAGGGTCTCTCAAATATTTCATCGATCCAAATTCCATCCTTGTCCTCTTTCCATGTTGCAAAGTCAATGATAGGACCTGTACCAGAAAAAGTTAGTACTCCTTTGTTGTTTAAAGTCCAGTGAACCTTTCCCATGTCCCCTTCTTTTACCAAGGTTTCCTGTGTATCTCCATTGTAGTCTTGACCTTCGACATACCGTGTTAGCATGAAGCTAGAATTTTCTACTTCGGCTTTGCTTATAGTTCTGCTCCAGTTGACCTTGCCGATTCTAGTTGTATCGGACATGTCAATTTTGACATTTGCCTCAGCAATGACCGCTCCATCTTCAGTTGTCTGCAAGACAATAACAAAATGGGTGTTGTTTACATCTCTTAATATGTCGCCTGGATGGACATTCTCCAACTGAATGTTACCTTTCTGTACCACTCTGGCAGACATACCTCCAAAAGCTGCATCACTCATCATAAAAGCAAATGCTGCACATCCAGTGCCAGAGCGACTGCCTGGGTCTGAAGGGTTAACCTTAAAAACACCACCATTCCATGTATATGCTTCACCGAGATACCCTATGTTTGGATCATCCTTATCATGAGGTGACAATGAAGTATATGTACCATAGGGCATAAAGTCAGTCCAGACCGTATCTTGCGGTATGATTTCCATACAAGCTACAATTCGGTTGTACACTTCGTCATAAGTCGACGGTGGTTCTACGCTCTTTGTAGTTGACTGCCAACCCCTTATTGCGTTGTACACCGCTACATCTGAATCTTTTGCATCAGATGTGGCGCTTGACGTTTCCTCTAATGCTGTATCTTCGCCTGCCTCCTCTTCCAAAGTTTCAGAATATTCCTGCTCTTGTTCTTGATCTTCCGCAAATCTCGTCATTTCCTCTGAATTCATGTCTTCAACTGTTATTGCCGTTGCCACTGTTGTATAAGAGAGCATCAGCGAGATAACCATCAGCACCGCAAACAGTCTCTTAAGGCGTTTTGAGGTCGTTTTCATAGTCTTGAATTCTCCTTTCAAAATAACCAACTGTTTTTTCTACTAATTTTTCTTTTATATTCCTCCTTTTTTCAATGTACACAAATAGGCATATTACCTATTCTGTTGCACCCAAACAGAGTGCAACAACCTGTGTAGGCAATGTATCTCAATTGCCCACTGCTACCTTAAGGACATCAGCCCTTAGCATTTTATTATACCATATTCTTCTTTTATTTTTCAAGGCTTTGGTGGCATTTTTATCAATGTTTTGTGTAATGAGGCATATGGATAAAAAAGCGATGTTAACAATTTTCTTATTTTAATTTTGTAAAATAATTCCCCCCTAAAATATTTGATTTTAAATAGCAGTATGATATAATATTGTCAAATCTATAGAAACGCAAAGGAGAAAACATTTATTATGATAGATAGAAAAGAGAACCCTTCATTCCTTAATTCATTTTTAGATTATTTAACCGTTATTTTAAATAAATCTCCTAATACTGTAAAGGAGTATAATTATGATTTGGCACATTTTCTAAAATATTTAATGCACTATTATGAATTGTCTAATGAAGAAGATATTAAAAGTATTGATATCAAAGAAATGTCAATTGATGTATTAAAACGAGTAAGCTTAGATGATATTCATTCTTTCTTGTTTTACTTAACCAATACTTTTCATAGTAAAGCAGCTACTCGCGCTAGGAAAGCAGCTAGTATTCGTGTGTTTTTTAATTACTTAACGCAAAAAGAGAAGTTATTGGAAGTTAACCCAGCACAAGGTTTAGAAACTCCTAAAATAGATAAAAGGTTACCTAAGTATTTATCATTAGAAGAAAGCCAAAAACTTTTAGAAGTTACGAAATCACAATCTGATGAGAATAAAGAAAGAGATTTTGCTATTATTGTTCTATTCTTAAATTGTGGAATGCGTTTATCTGAATTAGTTGGAATTAATATAAAGGATATCAACTTCTCTGATGGTAAAATGACTGTTATTGGTAAAGGAAATAAGGAAAGGACTATTTACTTAAATGAGTATTGTATAAGTGCAATCAAAGATTATTTAGCAGTAAGACCTCATGATGGAGTGAAATATACTTCTAAGGATGCTTTATTCTTAAGTAAGCGAAAAGAACGTATTAGTAATAGAATGGTACAAGAAATTGTAAAGAGAGAACTTGGACGAGCTGGGCTAGATATGAATAGATACTCTGTTCATAAATTAAGACATACCGCTGCTACCTTAATGTATCAAATACGGAAAAGTAGATATTAGGGCTTTACAAGTTTTGTTAGGACATGAAAGTATCTCAACTACTGAAATTTATACTCATGTAGATAACATTCAAGTGAGAGACGCAGTTAATAGTATTTCGGAACAATTGAATGGAAAAATGTAATAAAAGGGTACCTTAAAGAACAGGTACCTTTAATGTTTGTCCAATTTGCAAGTCAGCAGTATGCAATTGATTTATTTTTTTTAGATTACTTACAATGTCGCGGACATCTTTTTCTATATAATATGGATTATTTTCTTGTTGATAACTAGCGATAGACCATAAAGTGTCTCCTTGAGCAACTGATATAGTTTCATAATCAGAATACTCCTTTTCGTTATGTGACAATGTAGCTTTTGGAAAGAATAATACAAGTGCTATAATAACTCCAATTAAAATTAAAATACTTCTTACAAATTTTTTCATATTAACAATTTTCATCTTTTTCATAAAATATTCCCTCTTTCTTTGGTTTGATATAATTTATACTTGTTCACTACGAACATTTATTTCTTAATATATTCATATTATAACCAAACGAAAGTTCCTTGTCAATACTTTTGCAAAAAAATGTTTGTGAATTTATACTTACCTTTTAAAACCTTGAAATTACTATGCTATAGTCAAAAATATTTTTTTATATAAAAATATACACCTTAAAATATGTATATATTTCAAGATGTATTTTGAGTTTTACTTTGCAATTTCAGCAGTATCTCTAGCAATCATTAATTCTTCATTAGTTGGAACTACAAATACTTTTATTTTAGAATCTGATGTAGTAATTTCAACTTCTTTTCCCCTACTGTTATTCTTTTCATCATCGATTTTAATTCCTAAGAAAGATAAAGAGTCACAGATTTGCTTTCTAACTTCTATTCCATTTTCTCCAACGCCACCTGCAAAAGTGATAGCATCTACGCCATCCATTTGAGCAGCAAATCTACCGATATATCCAATTACTTGATATACGAATGTATCAATAGCGAGTTTTGCTCTTTCATTACCTTCAGCAACAGCTTTTTCAATATCTCTATCATCAAAGCTAATTCCTGAAACTCCTAATTTGCCTGATTTTTTGTTTAAAATAGTGTCCATTTCATCTGGAGTTAGATTTTCTTTTTTCATTAAGAAAGTTACAATTGATGGGTCAATATCTCCTGATCTACTTCCCATAGGAACACCTGCTAAAGGAGTTAATCCCATAGAAGTATCTACTGATTTTCCACCATCTACAGCACATAGACTAGCACCTTGGCCTAAGTGACAAGTAATTACTTTTAAATCCTTTTCTGGTTTGTTCATAAGTTCTGCCACTCTTTTTGCAACAAATCTATGAGAAGTTCCATGGAATCCATATTTTCTTACTCCATATTTTTCATAATATTCATATGGAAGTGCATATAGATAAGCCATTTTAGGTAATGTTTGATGAAAAGCTGTATCAAATACTGCAACCATAGGAACATTAGGTAATACTTTTTCACAAGCTTCAATTCCTGTGATACCAGCTGGATTATGTAATGGTGCTAAAGGAATGCACTCTTTCATAGCTTCAATTACTTCGTTATTGATTAGTACAGAAGAACTGAATTTTTCACCACCATGTACAACTCTATGTCCTACGGCATCAATTTCTGCTAAGTCTTTGATAACTCCATATTCTGGATGTGTTAATTGAGCTAAAACTAATTTTATTCCTTCTTCATGGTTAGTGATTACTTGCTCAATTTTATACTTCTCCCCACCTACTCTATGAGTTAAAAAAGAATCTGGTAACCCTATTTTTTCTAAATATCCTTTTGCCATTGCTTCTTCGTTTTCCATATCAATTAATTGATATTTGATAGATGAACTACCACAGTTTACTACTAAAATTTTCATTTTCAATCTCCTTATATAATAATATTTACAATCAATTTATATATTAAATTTACATTAAATAACTGATTGTAAGAAAAATTTAATGTAAATGGATAAACAATTGACTAGTCCATATCTTGTGCTTGTACGCAAGTAATTGCAATAACACCAGCAATATCGTCACTATTGCATCCTCTTGATAAATCATTAACAGGTTTTGCGATACCTTGACAAAGTGGACCATAAGCATTTGCTTTCGCTAGTCTTTGTACTAATTTATATCCAATATTTCCAGCATTTAAGTCTGGGAATATCAAGGTATTTGCTTTTCCTGCAACATTACTTCCAGGAGCTTTTGAACTTGCAATTTCTGGAACAAGTGCTGCATCTAATTGTAATTCTCCATCACAAGCTAAATTTGATTCTTTTTCTTTTAATAATTTAGTAGCTTCTACTACTTTTTCAGTTAGCTCAGAATGAGCGCTACCATAAGTTGAATACGAAAGCATTGCTACTTTTGCTTCTTTTCCTGTTAATTGGTGGAAACTCTTACTAGAAGATATTGCAATTTCTGACAAATCATCAGCAGATGGATTTTCTACCAAGCCACAATCTCCAAATACAAATACTCCATTTTCTCCGTATTCACAATTAGGTACTTCCATCAAGAAGAAGGCTGAAACAAGTTTTGTTCCTGGAGCAGTTTTTAATATTTGTAAAGCTGGTCTTAAGGTATTTGCTGTTGAGTGGCAAGCACCAGATACTAAGCCATCGCTATCTCCTTGTTTCATCATCATCATACCAAAATAAATTGGTTCTAATAATAATTCTTTTGCTTGTTCAAGTGTCATTCCTTTTGCTTTTCTTAATTCATAAAAAGCGTTTGCATATTCTTCATATTTTTCAGAAGTTTTTGGATTGATTATTTGAGCTCCTGTTAAGTCAATATTATTTGAGTTCGCTCTTTCATTAATTTCTACTTCTTCTCCAATTAAAATGATGTTTGCATATTTTTCTTTTAGTGCTTTAGAAGCTCCTTCTAGAACTCTTACATCTTCACTTTCAGGAAGAATGATTGTTTTTACATCTTGTTTTGCTTTTTCTTTAATTCCATCTATAAATGCCATTATTTTTTCCTCTTTTCTATATAATTTTTCTTTAATATTATATAAGGAATTTTGTTAAAATACAAGTATTTTAGGAGAATTTTTACTAAGCTATAAAAAAGCCCTACTTCTTTAACAAAGTCAAAGAAATAAGGTTTTGTAATCACCATCTTAAAACATAGATCCGTTATATAAATTATAATATTGATTTTGTGTATTAGCCATAGAATTGGAAATTGTTACAAATTTAATAGAATAGATATCAGCATAAACAGTAGTATTACTTTCTAATGAACGAAGAAGAATATAACTTGCACCTACATCTTCTAAAATTCCAATTCTATCTACTAAATTATTTGTTCCTATTAAAAATTCTACTCTTACTAATTTTCCTATTTGTTGTCTTAAAAAGGCTGGTGTATATATGTTATTTGTCATTATCTCTGGCGAATTTGCATTTGTAACCACATGATTACCTGTTTGTCTTTGGTCTTGTAATTGATTTTCTTCCATATTAATCATTCCTTTATGATATATTTAGGTTTTGAGATATACCTATAAACTTTAAGTATCAGAATAAGACGCTGTTGGTCTATAAAAACAATGGTCACCAAGTCTTGTATGAAAAGTACCAGAGCCATTAGATGGAAATGTACTACCACAAGATGGTCTAAAAGGGTTTAAGTACCATAAGCAATCTCCTATTTCATTTAGTCTATTTCCAGATAACGCCCAGTCTGCTATATTATAATGAATTTCTGTTGGTGCCATATTATAGATATTTTGAGGATTGTATTGATTACGAAGAGTTTCACTAACACAATCAAATTGACCAGGTTGAAAAATAATATTTCGGATACTGCCACCTTGAGAAACTCTAGCATACTCTCCTGTTGAAACATTTACCCTATTCATTACGACAGATGCAACTGCCTTCATTCCGTTTTCTCCTTCTCCTCCTGCTTCACATTGCACAATTCTTGCAATTAATTCTCTATCTGAATATGCCATAAATAATCCCCCTACCTTCATTTTATGAAAAAATAGAGATAAGGGTGCAATAAAACTTTACTTTTTTGAAATTGTAAGATATAATAAGTCCTGTTAATGCGAACATGCTGGAACTGGCAGACAGGCACGTTTGAGGGGCGTGTGCTAAATTAGCGTGTGGGTTCAAGTCCCATTGTTCGCACCAAAATATCACTTCTTACTGTAATGATTATGAAAATTGTATTTGACAAAGCTATAAAATGACTGTATAATAAAAGTAGGAAATGGAGAAACCACAAACGTGGTTCGCCAAAATTGATATGTAAAAAACACATCGCAATCGGGCAAATTACAGATGTGTTTTTTTATTGGTTTATTTGCTCTTACTCAAAATTATTGCTAATGCTATAATTAAGGCAATTGCTATGATAGTTGTCCCAAGTAACGCATAATATAATAAGTAAATTATTAATATTAAACATCCTGTTTCTATCATAAGCCTCACCTCCTTATTGAAGGCAAACCACATCTGCTTATTCTCATTTCCTATGAATGCTAATATACAACATTATTAAGTAAAATACAAGCGAACAAAACAAATTTTTGAAAAAATATTATTTTCCCACTGAAATATTTCCACAATCACATTCTATTTTCAATGTAACATCAGAACCTCTGTTACTTCCATTTACTGTACACTTTCCTAAATCCACTTTAGCATCTACATAGATATCATTTATTTCGTCAATTGTAACATTCCCTAAATCAGCTTTGACAAAAGAATTTTCTTGAATAGATAACTTATCCACTTTAACATTACCAGAATCTACTGAAATATTACATCTATTTGATATCTCGGTAACCTCTACTTTTCCTAAATCACACTGAATATCTGCATTCTTAACTCTTCCAACTTCTACATTTCCAGCGTCACAATCCACATTGATACTGGCATTTTCTAAGTTACTCATTTCACAATTTCCCAAATTATTTATGATTGCAATATCTCTGGCATATTTAGCAGGAATATATATAATAATATCACTTTTGGTAACACCAAAACTAAAAAAGAAAAATTTATTCCTTTTATTGTAATCAATGGATAATTTTCCATAACTTAAATTAACATCAACATCATTTGCGTTATCTCCATAGATGACTACTTCTATATTATCATCAGATGCTTCTTTAAAAATGATATCTCCTGCATCTTGCTTAATATCAATATCTTGTATTTCTTCTAATGTATAACTATTATTAAAAACAATATTTTTGCTACTTTTCCCAAAGCCTATCATAGTCGTTTCTCCTCCACATAAATATCTAACTAAAAACATCGTTAATCCGAAAATAATAATAGAAAGTAAAATAATCGAAACAATAATCCCAGTTTTATTTCTCATCTTCTTCTCCCTCCTTTAGCATAAAAATAAGTTTCACAACTTGGCAAATCAAGCCGTTAATAACAAAAATAATCCATGTAATATGCCAAGCTAAAGTAATGAAGCTAACGATAAAATAGATAGCTACACAAATAGAACCAATAATACCATTAATTTGCCTTAAAACCTTATCTTGTCTTTTTTCCGCCTTCGTCTTTTCAAACTTTGGCATAGACATATGATTTCTAATAATACGAGCAGTTGCCCAACCTATTAATAATAAAAAGATAGAACTTGCAACAATAGGATTTACATGTTTTACAGGTACTGCTATCATTAAAAATGCTACTGCAGCAACATAGATGAAAATGGAAACACTTACTACTTTTGCTGACTTTTCTTTTGCCTCTTGCCTAGTAAGGACTTTTTCTCCTTTCTGTTCTTGCTTTTCCTCTGGCTTTTTACCAGTCAATAATTCTTCTACTCCAATTTCAAATAATTCACATAGTGGCATAATTTTATCAAAATCAGGAGTACTTTGATTTGTTTCCCACTTAGAAACAGTTTGTCTTGTTACATTTAGTTTTTCTGCCATATCATCTTGTGTTAAATTTTTTGCTTTTCTTAATTCAAATAATCTTTCGCCTAAATTCATTTTTGTTTGCTCCTTTCTATGTTTAAAATTATACCCTATTTCTCAAGTTGCTTTCTATCAATTTCAGTTGGAACTTTGTCAACTAAAATTAACATTTCAGTGTTTTCAGTACTTTCAGGCTTAAAAAAATAGAAGAAAAGTCGAAAATTTTTATTTCGCTTTCTCAATGTTATATAATACTACAAGTACTATTTAAAAAACAATTATAACATTTCATACAAAAATAATCCATCTTTTATACTTAAATCATTGTCAACTAATGCATTTTAGTATATAATTTTTGAGAAAAAAGATTTATATTTTAGGGGGAATGTTATTTATGAAAGAACAATTTATAGCACTTTTAAAAACAGTTCAAAGAGATGGAATGGATAAATTGATTAATTATCTAGAAACTACTGACTTCTATAAAGCACCTGCTAGTACTAGATTTCATGGAAATCATGAAGGAGGTTTGTTAGAACATAGCCTTAATGTATATGAAATGTTAAAGGAAAAACTATCTCATAAGCCATATTCTGATATGATACAAGCATCAGAAGAAACCATTATTTTAATTACTTTATTACATGACATTTGTAAAACTAATTTCTACACAGTAGATTTTCGTAATAAGAAAAATGAAGATGGTATGTGGGTAAAAGAACCATACTACACTATTAATGATACTATTCCTTATGGTCATGGAGAAAAATCAGTAATGATGATTAGTAAATTCATTGACTTAACTATGGAAGAAATGTACGCTATTCGCTGGCATATGGGTTTTACAGAACCAAAAGAATTGTATAATACTATCAGCACTGTATATGAGAGATTTCCGTTAGCTTTAGCTTTACATGAAGCTGATTTAGAAGCTACCTATTTAAAAGAAAGTCGTAATAAATAAAATGAAGTTAGTTTATCAAGTACCAAAAGAAACTACATATCAAACTATAAAAGAAGTCTTGAAGATAGAATTTTCTATGTCTGATAGACTTCTCTTAAAGTTGAAGAAATTACAGAAAATATCTCTTAATGGTAAAATAGTTTATGTACATCATACTATTCAAAAAGGAGATATTATTCAGTGTGACCTAGAATATGAAGAGGACAATTCTAATATTGTTCCTACTCCCCTTCCTCTCTCTATTCTTTATGAAGATGACGGCTATTTAGTAATTGATAAGCCTGTCGGAATACCTGTACACCCTTCTTGCGACCATTATACAGACAGTTTATCTAATAGAGTAAGGCATTATTTTGACCAAATTGGATTAAAGAAAAAAATACGACCAGTGAATCGATTAGATAAAGATACTTCTGGTTTAGTTATTTTTGCGAAAAATGAATATATCCAAGAATGTCTGGTTAGACAAATGCAATCAAAAGAATTTGTGAAGAAATATATTGCTATTGTGAATGGGCATTTAGAAAATAAGAAAGGAACTATTCAAGATCCAATTACTCGAAAAGAAAATAGTATTATTGAAAGATGTGTGAATGCAAAGGGTGATACAGCAATTACCCATTATCAAGTATTATCGCAAGAGCAAATCCAGAAACTATTTCATATAAAAAAACTCAATGAAGCAATTAATTTTAATGTTGTAGAATGTACATTAGAAACTGGAAGAACACATCAAATTCGTGTACATATGGCTCATATAGGACATTCTCTTTTAGGCGATACACTTTATGGTACTTCTTCTCCTTTGATTGATAGGCAGGCGTTGCATTGCTATTATATGAGATTTATTCATTCAATTACGAAACAAGAAGTTGCTTATACGAGTGAACTACCAGAAGACATGAATTCCATAATCAAAGAAGTTATGGCACTATAAACATAGAACATAAAATCCCCACTTAGGCAGTTAGCCAAAGTGGGTCATTTAGGTAGTAAATCTATAAGCCGGGTTCTGTCTAAGATAGTCATTTATCTAGTACTTATATTACTATAAGTCTCAAGCCACCAAATTAGAAGACGGCGAGTAGCCTTAACCTTCTGTCTCGGTGTTGCTCCAGATGGGGTTTACACTGACCCGATATGTCACCATATCAGCGGTAGGCTCTTACCCTACCTTTTCATCCTTACCTATAATACGAATATAGGCGGTTATTTTCTGTTGCACTTTCCTTAAGGTTTCCCTCACTGGACGTTATCCAGCATCATTACTCTATGGAGCCCGGACTTTCCTCGTACGCTGTCTTTCGACTGTGCTATACGCGACTATCCAACTTACTACCTTTCTATTATAACTTATTTTTCAAGAAAAATCAATGGAGATATTATTGCAAATCTACTTCGTTTTGTACTATTTCGTATCCTGTAGTATCAGGTCTTTGAATGTCGCTATCTTTTACACTTCCAAATTCATAGGAATATTCTGTAGTAGAAATACCATCATTTTCATAATGTACTGTCTTAATCATAATTCCTGTTTCTTTATCCACAATTCTATCTTCATTGCTATATTTAATCACATAACACTCTTTATCATCTATGTTTAAAGTTTCTATTTTTATAAAAGGAGCAGTTTGTACATTTCCTATGAAATATGAAGTAGTATCAAATGAGATTCCTGGCTGAAAACTAATCATTCGCTCTCCCTCAAATTGAATTTTTTTATCTCTTGTTTCAAGTAAATATAATTTTTCATTATTCTTTTTATAGTGCACCATCTTATAGTTTTGTCCATCTACATTAAAATAGTTAATAGTAGTTATATAATCTTGATCTTTCCTATAACCAATAATTTCGATCATTGTACCATTGCTATACTTTAACGATTTTTCAATATAATTATCAGAAAGCTCTTGATTCGTTTTTTCCCATTTTGCCCCTAATGAACATAAAATATAAGTTTTTCTACCAATTGAGAATACAAAGAAAAGTACAATAACTAAAAGAATTATTTTCAAAAATTTTAATTGTTTATGAAATTTCTTCATATACCTCACCTCTTTCTCTTCAATAGTAGGCTTTGTATTCAAGTTTTCAGACATAGTAGAATATACCTTTGGGCATTCCTTACAAGTTTTCAAATGATTTTCTATGTAGCTATTGGTTTCTTCAGTTGTTACTTTTTCGATGTAATTCGGTAATAAATCTTGAACAATTTTACACTCTTTTTTCTCATTCATTTTCATCTACCTCCTTTAATTTTTGTTTTCCTCTATAAAAATTTACTCTAGCCCAAACTTCACTTTTACCTTTAATTGCACCAATTTGCTTAAATGTTAGATTAGAAAACAATTTCATATAAAATATTTCTCGTACAGTCTCATCTAATTTTTGAATTTTGTTATATAATTGCTCTAAATCTTGCTTCTTTAAAAATTCTTCTTCAATGTTATACAAAATATCAATATCATCTACCATATCCAAAGAAGATACTTTTTTCATTTTTCTTAATTCATTAAACCATAAGTTTTTAGCAATTTCACAAAGCCATACAGATATTTTACATTCTCCCCTAAAATGCTGAATACTTTTAATTGCTTTACAAAAAGTTTCTTGTGCTAAATCTTCTGCAATCTCTTTATTATGTGTCAAACAAATTAAATATTTATATACCATTTTGAAATATTCGTTATAAATTTGTTCTATGTCCATTTTTTACTCCTTTGTATATGTGACACAATATTTCAAAAAATGTTACACATTTTTTATATTAAATCATAAAAGTTGGAAACTTTCTACCTTCCTTAGCAAAAAGAAAAGAGCACCATTGGTGCTCTCCTACCGCCTTAACGATAATATTCAATGTTTACTTTTTCTGGGGTTCCAAGCAGATTTCCCAAGATGCTCTCCAATCCAGTATCAGTTATAGTATATGGATTAATTGCACAATGCGAATAAAATCCTGCTTGGCCGAAGAGAGTAAAAGTATACACCCAACCTTCCACGTTTTCAATCAAGGATTCAATTGCATCATCAAAAGCTCTTCTTTCTCTACAACTTAATTCTCTGACGTCTGATAAGAAAACGATTGCCTTTGTACCACTAGGCATTTTTTCCTTCGCCTCCTGATATGCTTGTTTAAATACTGCCAGTTTTTCCTGTAAAGACATTGCTAGCTTCAAACCTTTCTACATTATCATTTAGGCATGTACTTGCATATTTTTATGCCTAACATTTATTATAACATTTACATACCTTCATGTCAATTTAAATAATATCCATTTTTCCCATTAAGTTTTGATATTGAATAAAGAAAATTTCTTTGTCTTGTAATCCAATTGCCTTGTTTAATTCATTTACTAAAATATAGCATTGATTAACTAAGGTTTGATTTTGAAAATTCTGTCCAACACTATTTAATAGACTAGTAAATTGTGTAATCGCTCCTGAAAGTTGTTTCTTAGCTGATGCCCAATCTTCATTAGAAACATATACATAAGCTGTTACAACAGCATTTTTGATTTCTAATATATTCGTCTCTTTACTATTTGGCATATAATCTTCACTATACTTTGGAAGAAGCTGGTATAGTTTAGCGATTTCTTCCATTGCTGCTACTTTATCCTTTTTCTTAATGTATTGAGTACTAGAATTTAAAAAATCATTAAAATCTAAAATAGACTTTCCATCTATATTTAACGCATTTAAATCAATACTAATTGTATTCCATGATTGATAGAGATTTTCAATTTGTATTTGAATTGTATCCCATTTGGTATCATACTTCCCTTGATTTGCTAAAACTCCATTTTGAGCATCTTTACTATTTGGCTTATTATTAATCAAATGGTCTTTTGACTGACTTTCTTCTTCATTTTTTGAAGATTCTTCAGAATTCCCCGCAGAGTTATTTTCAGTATTAGAACTTTTATTATTCGAATTTGATTTTTGGCTGTCTTGCAAAGAATCAAATTGCCACTCAGAAGAATTATCTTCTTTCAAAAAGCTTCCTATATGAAGTCCATTAAAATCTCCTAACATTGAAACAAGATAATTATCAATATATTTCATTTCTTGTGTTACTTTTTCCTCTAACGTAAGTTCTTGCTTTCCAGTATTGGCAAATACTACTAAAGAGGATAAAACAAGTATAACAATAATAATACTGACTAGAATGATGATAACGTTTTTCTTCATTTTAAAAATTCCTTTCATTTTTTCCTTACAATTAGTGTGACCAAAATATTTCCTTTTATTCTCAAGTATAAATATTTTTGTTTGTTGAATACTATTAATAAAGAAAATTTATAAAAAGGAATGTAAAATGAATGCTACTATAAGATTATATAGTAATGAAGAAGGAGAAATTACCTCTTTCCTATCTCGATTTTTTCAAAATAAAGAAATTGCCATAGAAGATGAACTTCTCTGGCAAAAAGAATATGCTAATCCTCTTGAAATGGTAGACATGATGGGTGCTTTAATTGAAAATCAAGAAGATTATAAAATTAATATGTGGATTAGTTTAGATCAAGATCTTTTTATTAATATTACAAAAAGTAGTATTGATAGTGTTATTCGTTATTTATATGAAAGATACCCCTACTAAATCTATAGAGGTATCTTATTTTGTTTAAATTTCTTTTTCTAAAATAATGGTAACTGGTCCATCATTTTGAAGTGAAACTTGCATATCTGCACCAAATTCACCTGTTTCTACTTTCTTTATGTTTTCTTTTTTGCATTGTTCTACAAAATATTCATATAATTCATTTGCTAAATCTGGTTTGGCTGCCTCTGTAAAACTTGGTCTATTTCCATGATTACAATTAGCATACAACGTGAATTGTGATACAATTAAAAGTTCTCCATCAATATCTTGTATTGACAAATTCATTTTTTCATTTTCATCTTCAAAAACACGTAAATGAATTAACTTTTGAACCAAGGAATCAGCAATTTCTTTTGTATCAGTTGGCGTTACTCCAAGTAACACCATAAAACCTTGACCTATCTCTCCTATTGTTTGATTTTCTACTACTACATTTGCATTTTTTACTCTTTGTACAACTAATTTCACTTTTCTTCATCCTTTTCTTATTATTTTAAAGATTGCAACAAATTTATTCATCATCATATTCATTTAATATGCTTATTTCAGTTAAAACTTCTGTGTCATCTATTACATCTTCTAATTCTTGCGACTTTTTGCTATCTTGCTTTAAAGTTTTATCTTCTTCATCTGTTGTCACAATAGTAGCAGATCCCTCATTCTGTTTGGCTTCTTTTGGTCGTTCTTGTTCATATCCACAATTAGGACAATAATGAAAATCATAATAAATTTCATAATGGCATTCAGGACATTGTTTTAAATCTTTTAGTTTTAATAATTCCATACGAAAAGTATCAATTTCATCTGCTAAACCATCAATTCTTGAACAAGGATTTAATAAATCAGATTCTGGATTAATTTCTTCTTTTAAAAGATACTTTTCATAAATAGTTTTACCAATGTCTTCATAAATTTCTTGAATTTTTCTTTTATTTTCAGACATCTGTGTCTTTAATTTTATTTCTCGTGCCAACTTTCCAGTCGCCTTCACCGCATTTTGATACATATTTCTAGCGGCTTCGCTAATTCTTTCCATACTATTCTCCCTTCAATATTAATGTTATATTTATAATAAAGTGCAGACCGAGCAAGACGAAGCATAGCTGAGTGCCTTGAGCTTTCATCTTTAATTTGTAAAAAATAGTTTATCTATTTTTTACATAAGGAGAAAGCGAACGCAAGGACAAACTTTTTTATAAATATGAAAGTTAACTTATAGAAATAGTATAAGAAGAAATAACGAAAAATATTCTCTTATTCAGATTTTTTTTCACGAGTCATTAATTTTAAAACTGCTTCTTTTGGTTTCAAGTTATTGTATAAAACATCATAAACTGTTTCAACAATTGGCATTTCAATATTATATTTTTTGGCAAGTTCATGTGCAACTTCAATATTATCAACACTTTCAATTGTCATACCAACTTCTTGTTTAGTCTCTTCTAGACTTAAACCTCTTCCAATACATCTTCCTGCTTTTCTATTTCTACTATGTTCACTCATACAAGTAACAATTAAATCTCCAAGACCTGATAATCCATAAAAAGTATTATGCTCTCCACCCATTGCAACGCCTAATCTTGCTACTTCTGTTAATCCTCTTGAAATTAATGCTGCAAAAGTATTATCACCTAAATTCAACTCTGCTGTTACACCTGCACAAAAAGCAATAATATTTTTTAATGCTCCACCTAATTCAACTCCTTGTATATCAGTGCTAGTATATACTCTCATTGTTTCATTCATAAAAGTATCTTGTACTAAATATTGCACATCATAATCTTTAGAAGCAATAACAATTGCAGTTGGAATTCCCAAAGACACTTCTTCTGCATGACTTGGTCCTGAAAATGCTCCAAGCTTTACATTTGGTATCTCTTCTTTTGCTACATCACTTAAAGTAGAAAGAGTAGCTAATTCAAATCCCTTTGAGCAAATAATAACAGGTTGATTGGTGATGTATTCCTTATATTGTTTTAAAGTATCTCTAAAAAACTTAGATGGTGTAACATGTAAAATCAAATCTGAACCTTCCACAGCCTCTTTTATATCAGTCGTACAATAAATATTGTCTGGCATAACAGCCATTGGTAAAAATTTGCACTTTTTTTCATTATTAATTAAATCTGCCTCATCTTGTGCAAAAGACCAAAGTTTTACATTATGTCCTATTTTAGCAGCATGGATAGCTAATGCACATCCCCAACTCCCACTACCTATAATACAAACATTCTTCATATTTCCTCTTCCTTTCATCTTTAATATTCAAAAAATTGCCTTTATACAAAATGCCATTTATAAAACTACTTTTTAAAACTTATCTTGTTTTCTGTACCAGTCGCAATTCTTTTCAAATTAGCTCTATGATTAAAGAAAACTAAAAGTGCAATAATTACACTAAAAATCAAATAACTTAAGTTACTACTTTCAGCTACAATATAATTTTGATTAATGAATATTACTAGAACTGGAAATAATACTGCTGCTGCAATAGAGCCAACAGATACCATTCTAGTTAGAGCCATTAATAATAAAGCAAATACTAAACAAATCAAGCCAATTTGCCAATTAATCATTAAAAGTACACCTAATGATGTAGCAATTCCTTTTCCTCCTTTAAATTTAAAAAAGATTGGAAAGGTATGACCAATAATAACAAATACACCTGCTAGTTGTACTAATAAGGCTTTGTCTAAATCTTTGAAAATCACTCCCGCTAGTAATGCAAGTAAAATGGCAACTACTCCTTTTAATACATCACAAATTAAAGTAATTATTGCAGCCTTTTTTCCTACTGACCTTAAAACATTTGTAGTTCCTGCATTCCCACTTCCCTTTTCTCTTACATCAAATCCTGCCATTTTTTTACTAATAATAACTGAAAAACTAATACTACCTATTAAATAGGCAATTATTGCAACTATAATATATGTTGCCATAATAATTCCTCCTTTACCTTTTATTCTATGGAACGTAGTTTGCTTTCGCAAACTGCGGACTGAATCTGTAATTCGCTATGCTCAAACAGCTTCAGTCTTCTCCCTTACAATCATTCTAATTGGAGTTCCTGTAAGCCCAAATTCTTTTCTAATTTGATTTACTAAATACCTTTCATACGAAAAATGAAATAATTGTTTATCATTGACAAATACCACAAATGTTGGTGGTTTTGTGGTTGCTTGTGTCATATAGAATATCTTTAATCTTCTACCTTTATCTGTTGGTGGTTGTACAATGGTTACTGCTTCACTTAATACATCATTTAAAACAGCAGTAGAAACTCTTAAAGCATTTTGACTTGCTACCATATTAATCATTTCATATAATTTATCTACTCTTTGACCTGTTTTTGCTGATATAAATAATATTGGCGCATAAGATAAATAGGACAATTTATTGTACACATCTTTTTTATAGGTTTCCATTGTCTTTTCATCTTTTTCAATATCGTCCCATTTGTTTACGACAATAATAACACCTTTTCCTGCTTCATGCGCTTCACCTGCAATTTTTGTATCTTGCGCTGTAACACCTTCATTAGCATCTAACATCAAAACACATACATCTGCTCTTTCAACAGCAAGTAAACTCCTCATAACACTGTACTTTTCCAAATTATCATTTACTTTACTCTTTCTACGAATTCCTGCTGTATCAATAAATACATATTTTCCAAACTCATTTTCAAATTCGGAGTCGATAGCGTCTCTTGTTGTTCCTGCAATGTCGCTTACGATTACTCTGTTTTCTCCTAGAATTCTATTAATTAAAGAGGACTTGCCTACATTAGGTTTCCCAATAATAGCAACTTTGGTAATTGTATCATCTGTTTCCTCTTCTGTTTGTTCAGGAAAGTGCTCATAAATTGCATCTAATACATCACCTATTCCCTTAGCATTAACACTAGATACCGCATAAGGGTCTCCCACTCCTAAGTTATAAAATTCATATAACTCATTTGGCGTATTTCCAAACGTATCTGATTTATTACATACTAAAACAATTGGTTTTTTAGATTTTCTAAGCATTAAAGCAATTTCTTCGTCAGCTGCTGTAACTCCTTGTTTAATATCTGTTAAAAATAGAATAACATCTGCAATTTCAATTGCCATATCTGCTTGTCTACGCATTTGAGAAAGAATAATATCATCAGATTCAGGCTCAATTCCTCCTGTATCTACTAAAGTAAAATCTCTTCCTCTCCAATTTGCTTCTGCATACACTCTATCTCTCGTAACTCCTGGTGTATCTTCTACAATTGAAATCCTTTTTCCTACTACATAATTAAAAAATGTAGATTTTCCTACATTTGGTCTTCCTATAATTGCAACTGTTGGCTTTGCCATGTGTTCACCTTCTTTTTGCTTTCTTAAATTATTATTTAAAATTTCTTAACTTTTTACTGTACTAATTTTACTATACGAATGGAAAAATAGCAAGACAAATCTTGCTATTTGACTAGTATTTCTATATCTTTTTAGTATGTTATTTTCCCATCTAGTAAATCATCATTTTGTATCCACTCATTGACATCAATTTTTTGATATTCTGTATCACTAATTCTTACAATAACTTGTTCAATGCCACTATTAATAATCATTTTTCTACACATTTGGCAACAACCTGCATTTTCTTCATACTTTCCTGTATCTGTGCGATATTGTACCAAATATAATGTGGCACCAAGCATATTTTTCCTACTAGCACTAATTAGGGCATTTTGCTCAGCATGAACACTTCTACAAGCATCATAGCCCGCATGTCTTACATCTGGAAAAAACTTTTTCTTACAGCAATATCCTAAATCAATACAATTTTCTCTTCCTCTAGGTGCTCCACTATAACCAGTTGAAATAATTTCATCTTGATTTACAATAACTGCTCCTGATTTTTTTCTAAGACATGTGCTCCTATCTGCTACTGCTTTTGCGATATTTAAATAATAGTTAATTTTATCAATTCTTTGTTCCATTTTATCCTACTTTCAATATATAAAAGAGAGATTAGATTCTCAACCCTAATCCCTCTTTTATTCCGATTTATGGCTGGAAAAACCGCTTTTTTAAGTTCCAATTTAATGGCTGGAATCACCTAATAGTAATATTATTATATACAATTTCTATAATTTTATTACCATCTATATTTATAATAGCATATTAATAAGAAATATGCAATCACTTTTGTTATCTTTTTTTACTTTTGTAAAACTATTGTATCAATCATAAAGTTCGACAACTCAAAAGCAAAACCAAATTTCTTATATTCTTCCCATAATTCTTGATACATATTTTCTCTATCTTCATATAATGTAACTCTTGTTCCTGGTATTTCAATATTTGGTATTATTAAGTAAATAAAATTTTCCTTAATTGCCATTTCGCAATATTCACCAGTTTCCATATTACTGTATTCTAATAACTTCGATACAATATCTTTAGAAAGTATCTTCTCCGCAAATTTCTCATTTGAAGTATATACATTATATTCTTTTATATCGCTCTTTTTCAGCTTATTTTTACTTAACTTTAATTCTCTTCTTATCTCATTCAAATCTTTACTTAAAATATCTCTTTTACTTTTCAAATATAAATAATGATTGAATGCTTCTTTTACTTCTATTTCAACTAGTACTCCATTAAAAACAGTATAATCATTAAATCTATTTATAGTGCTATTAGTAAAATGTCTGTATTTACTATTAATAGCTACCACATTTGCCATTTTAAATTCATAATCTTGTTTCATAGTTCCAAGTATTAGATTATTAGAGTGATATGTTTGAAATTTTCTATATTCTATCTCTTCGAATGTTTTTCTAGTAGATCCTACTAATGGCATATAGGTGTAAGGTTCATTGTAAAATAGTTGCATTAATGGTTTTATAATTTTATTTTGATAAATCTCATTATATCTTTTGTCATCTTCTCTCAGTAATTTTAATTCATTCTCATTTTCGTCTATTAATTGATTAAAAGTATCTCTAAATTTTTCCTCCATTTTATTCCCTCGCTTATATCTTCACTCTTTTCAACCTCAACGTATTTAATATTACTGTCAAACTACTAAACACCATTGCCAAGCTTGCTAGCATTGGATTTATGCTAATACCAAAAGGCTTCAATATTCCTACAGCAATTGGTATCATCAAAAGATTATAGAAAAATGCCCAAAATAGGTTTTGCTTGATATTCTTAATCGTTTTTTCACTAATTGTAATTAATCTTAAAATAGAACCTAAATCGCTCTTAGTGAGAATAACATCAGAAGAATCCATAGCAATATCTGTTCCACTTTTGACACTAACACCAATATCACTATTAGCTAGTGCAGGGCTATCATTAATCCCATCCCCACACATCATTACATATTGATTATCAGACTTTAACTTTTTAATCATATCTGCTTTTTCTGCTGGAAGTACATTTGCAATTACTTTTGTAATTTTTAATTCTTCCCCTATTTTCTCAGCAGTTTCTTTATTATCACCTGTTAGCATAATAGTTTGAATATTTTTTTTATTTAACTTTTGAATAACTGCTACAGCATTTTCTCGTATTACATCATTAACACCAATTAGAGCAATCAGTTGCTTATTTCTAACAACATAGACAATACTATTTCCCTGTTTAGCAAGCTCTTTTTCTTCTTGTTCATATGGATTTTGTATTTCAAACTTTGTCAAAATTTTGCTGTTTCCTACAATTATTTCTTCTTTTTCAATCTCTCCTATAATACCATACCCAGAGATATCTTGAAAATTGTTTACTTCTAAATACTCTAGCTTGTTTTCTTCCATGTATTCTGCAAATGCTTTCGCAATTGGGTGTGTAGATTTTTTCTCGATACTTCCTACTAATTTTAGGACATCACTTTCTGCTAGTTCACTATAATTACATACCTTTGCAATTTTTAGTTTTCCATAAGTCAAAGTACCTGTTTTGTCAAATACAATGGTATTTACTTTAGAAGCATTTTCTAGAATTTCACTCTTTTTCACTAAAATTCCATTACTTGCACACAAGCCTTCACTTACAATAATAGCTAAAGGCGTTGCTAATCCTAAACTGCAAGGACAAGCCACTACTAGTATTGTTACAAATGTAATAATGCTACTAGATACACCAAAACCTAATAGCAAATAAGCAATTAATGTGATAATAGCTATTACCATAACAATTGGTACAAAATATCCTGATATTTTATCCGCAATTTTAGCAATAGGCGCTTTAGTATTGCTAGCTTCCATCACTAAACATACTATTTCAGATACAGTCGATTCTCTTCCTATTCTCTCTGCTTTGTATTTAATAAATCCATCATAGTTCAAACTTCCAGCAACTACTTTGCTACCAATTTCCTTTGAAACAGGCTTGCTCTCTCCTGTAATGAACGCCTCATCTAAATGTGCCTTTCCTTCTATGATTTCGCCATCTACTGCAATTTTTTCTCCTGGACGACTAATCACTATATTTCCTTTTTTAATTTCATCTAAAGTAACTTTTTTCTCTTCTCCGTCTACTTCAATAATTGCTTCATTTGGTGTAATCTGCGTTAACTTCTGAATTGCCTCTTTTGTCTTATCCTTACTAATGCCATCTAAATATCTTCCTAGTTTAACAAAATAGATAACAATTGCAGATGACTCAAAGTATAGGTCCATTAAATAGTTATGGTTACCTTGAATGATTTGATACATCCCATACAAACTATATACAAAGCTACTAATAACTCCTAAAGCCACTAATGTATCCATATTTGGTATTCTATGAATGAGATTTTT
>JAAWNJ010000022.1 GCA_022798895.1 Clostridia bacterium
AAATTTTAAAGTAGCATATTTGAGTGTTGTAGAAAGTGGAAAAGTAAACTTAACTTGTAAGAATATAAGTCTTTTAGCGAAGTCATTTTGTATTCCTCCTGAACTATTATTAAATGAGAACACTGCAAAACTTGCTAAGAATTTACCTATGAGAGTTTACAAATCAGAGAAATAAAAATATAAAAGAATACGGTGTATCGTAATTAAAATGTAACAAGCAAGATAATTTACGATACACCGTAAATTGTTTGTAGTAGAAAGCAAAAAACACTTGAAAAAAAGCCAATTTTAAGGTATGATAGATACAGTCAAAAAGAGGAGGAGGCTTCAATATTATGAAAGTCATTTTATTAGAGAATATAAAAGGGGTAGGAAAAAAAGACGAAGTTATGGAAGCAAGTGATGGATATGCTAGAAACTTTTTACTTCCTAGAAAATTAGCAGTAGAAGCAAATGCAGAAAATATGAGTAAATTAAAAGGGAAAAATGACTCTACTGCCTATAAAAAATCAGTAGAAAAAGAAGAAGCGCAAAATATAGCAGAAAAGCTAAAAAATATTACTTTAAAGGTAGCTGTGAAAGCAGGAGAAAATGGAAAAATATTTGGCTCTATTACTTCTAAAGAAATTGCAGATAATTTAAAAGAACAATATAAAATCGAAATAGATAAAAAGAAAATCGACTTAAAAGAACCCATTAAAACATTGGGTAGTTTTTCAGTCAATATCAAATTATATGAAGGTGTTATTGGTACTTTAAAAGTACAGATTACAGAATAATTTTCTAAGAATAAAGGAGCAAATAAATGGAACTAGGAAAAATTCCACCACATGATATAGAAGCAGAGCAAGCTGTTATTCGGAAGTATGCTAACAGATAAAGATGCTATTTCTGCTGCGATAGAAGTATTAAAGGCAGAAGACTTTTATCGTGAAGATAATAAATTAATATTTGAAGCAATTCTTAATTTATATAATAGTGCACAACCTGTTGATATTATTACTTTAAAAACAGAATTACAATCGATGAAACAATTAGAAGCAGTTGGTGGGCTAGAATATATTGCACAGCTTCCAGACAAAGTGCCAACAACAGCCAATGTAGAGCAATATATTAAAATTGTAGAAGAGAAATCTGCTTTAAGAGCATTAATCAAAACAGCTAATGATTTAATCAATTTAGGATATGATCAAACACAAGAAGTAGAAGATATCTTAGATACTGCTGAGAGGAGAATTTTTGATGTTATTAAAAATAGAAATCAAAGAGGGTATTCAGCTATTAAGGATATTTTAGTAGATTCTTTTACAGAGTTAGAAAAATTATATAATCAAAAACAACATATTACAGGAACACCAACAGGATTTGCTGATCTAGATTATATTACAGCAGGGTTACATCCATCAGACTTAGTTATTGTGGCAGCAAGACCTGCTATGGGAAAATCTGCTTTCGCTTTAAACATTGCTACTAATGTGGCTGTGAGGGCAAATGTGCCAGTTGCTATTTTTAGCCTAGAAATGTCAAAAGAGCAAATGACAAATCGTATTTTATGTAGTGAGGCAATGGTAGATAGTAATAAGGTAAGAACTGGAAAAATAGAAGACGATGATTGGACAAAATTGGCAGAAGCATCAGGTGCCTTATCTACATCGCAGATTTTTATTGATGATACACCAGGTATTTCTGATATGGAAATTCGTGCGAAATGTAGAAAATTAAGTTTAGAAAAAGGGCTAGGACTAGTAGTAATTGACTATATTCAATTAGTACAAGGAAGTGACAAGAAAAAAGGTAGCCGTGAGCAAGAAATTTCTGGAATTAGCCGTTCTTTAAAGATTTTGGCAAAAGAAATTGGAGCGCCTGTTATTGCACTTTCACAATTATCAAGATCAGTAGAACAAAGACCAGATCATAGACCAATGCTTTCAGATTTACGTGAATCAGGAGCAATTGAGCAAGATGCTGATATTGTTATGTTTTTGTATCGTGATGATTATTATAACGAAGATTCAGAAAAAAAGAATATTGCAGAAGTAATCTTGGCAAAGCACAGAGCAGGTAGCACAGGAACAGTAGAATTAGCATGGCTTGGAAGTTATACAAAATTTGCTAATTTAGATAAGTATCGAGAATAGTGTCAGTTTGGGGACGTTAGTTTAACTGACATTTTGGTAAAACATTGGAAGGATGTCAGTTGAGGGACAGATGTCAGTTAAACTAACGTCCCAAAACTGACATAGGAAAATGAAAATGAGGAAAGAAAACGATTTACAACAAAAAGTTTTGACGACCATTCAAAAATATAACTTAATACAAAAAGGGGACAAAATAGTAATTGGCGTATCTGGAGGTCCTGACTCCATGTGCTTGCTCAATTGCTTATTTTGCTTGAAAGAAATTTTAAAAATAGAATTAGTAGTCTGCCATATTAATCATATGTTAAGAGAAGAAGCGGAAGAAGAAACAAAATATGTACAAGCTTTTTGTGAAAAAATAGAGGTGCCATGCTTTATAAAATATGCAAATATTACAAAAATGTCGCAAGAGCAAAAGCTAGGGACAGAAGAAATGGGACGAAAAGTACGCTATGAATTTTTTGAGGAAGTAGCAAAACAAACAGGAGCAAATAAAATTGCGACAGCTCATAATTCAAATGATAATGTGGAAACAGTGCTAATGAATTTGCTACGTGGAAGCGGAATTTCAGGCTTGAAGGGTATTGGAATTAAGACAAAACAGTACATTAGACCAATTTTGGAATGTGATAGAGCAGAAATAGAGAGATATTGTGAAGAAAAGAATTTACAGCCTAAAATTGATAAAACAAATTTAGAAAATGATTATACAAGAAATAAGATTAGAAATCAGCTAATTCCTTATTTACAAAAGGAATTTAATCCTAATATTATTCAAACTTTAAATCGTTTATCAGAATTAGCAGAAGAAGAAGAAAAGTATTTTAAAGAAATTATTAATCAAACGTATGAAACTTTAAAAATAGGGGAAAATGAAAAGGAAATTGTTTTAGATTTACAAAAATTTAATGCTATTTCCAAGGTTATAAAAGGAAGACTACTTTTATATACTATTAACAAGATAATTGGAACAACACAAGGAATTAGCAAAGTTCATATAGAAGATTGTATTAAATTATGTGCAAACAATATTGGGAATAAGTATTTAACACCAAATAAAAATATTAAAATTTTTGTAAAACAAGGTAATATTTTTGTTAAGAAAATGTAAAATTTCTATTTTGAGAAGGAAAAACAAACCTTCCGTAAGAAAAGGCTTGATATGACTAGATTTGACAGTTGAAAGTTTTGTGAAAATGCTTGCATTTCATTTTAGGGTATGGTATAGTTTTCTAAGTTCTAGGAGATTGCATCTCAAAGAGTGCAAGCGACATAGATTTCTTAGCTGTGTGAGTGAAGTGAACTACAGCTAAGTAATGCTTTAGCAAATTAGTTATTACGAATGTTACAAAGTCTTAATGCTTTTAGCATTTAGAATTCGTTAATTTGTTTTTCCATGTATAATTGATACTTAAATAACAAGATAGGAGGAAATATTTTGAAGAATAGTATTAAAACATTAGCAATGTGGCTGATTATTGGAATTATTTTAATTGTATTAATTAGTTCTATTATTGAAAACACAGATAGTAAGTTAGCATATTCTGATTTGATAGCAAAAGTGGAAGCAGGAGAAGTAAAGGAGATAACTTTATCTGCAGATAATAAAAAAGCAGAAGTAAAATTAAAAAATGAAAACTTCACAAAGGAAGTTAATATTCCTAGTGTAGATAATTTAATGGAAACATTAACTGATAGCATGAAAGCAGGAAGTGTTACAGTAAATGAAAAATCAGAGTCTATTTGGATGGTATTATTAAGTTTATTAACACCATTTGGATTATTGATTATATTTTTCATTTTCTGGTTCTTGCTTATGGGTGGGGCACAAGGTGGAAATGGTGGCAATGGTAAAACAATGTCATTTGGAAAAAGCCGTGCTAGAATGATTAACCCAACTGATAAGAATAGAATTACTTTTGATAATGTAGCTGGTGTAGATGAAGAAAAAGAAGAATTAGAGGAAATTGTAGAGTTTTTGAAAAATCCAAGAAAATTTACTGAAATGGGTGCAAGAATTCCTAAAGGTGTGTTATTAGTAGGACATCCAGGAACAGGTAAAACTCTTTTAGCAAAAGCTGTTGCAGGTGAAGCAGGAGTACCATTCTTCTTTATCAGTGGTTCAGACTTTGTTGAGATGTTTGTTGGTGTTGGTGCATCACGTGTAAGAGATTTATTTGAAGAGGCTAAGAAAAAGTCTCCTTGTATTATATTTATTGATGAAATTGATGCAGTAGGCCGTCAAAGAGGTGCAGGACTTGGTGGAGGACATGATGAGAGAGAACAAACTTTAAACCAATTACTAGTAGAAATGGATGGTTTCTCAGCAAATGAAGGTGTTATTGTTTTAGCAGCAACAAACAGACCAGATGTATTAGATAAAGCATTATTAAGACCAGGAAGATTTGATAGACAAATTGTAGTATCAAATCCTGATGTAAAGGCAAGAGAGCAAATATTAGAAGTTCATAGTAGAAAGAAAAAATTAGCAGATGATGTAGACTTAAGAACAATTGCAAAAAACACTTCAGGATTTTCAGGTGCAGACTTAGAAAATGTATTAAATGAAGCAGCACTACTTGCAGCAAGAAGAAACTTAGAACAAATTACGATGCAAGAAGTAGAAGATGCTATGGTAAAAGTAACAATGGGACCTGAAAAGAGAACAAGAGTAAGAAGCGAGAAAGAACAAAAATTGGTTGCTTTCCATGAAGCAGGTCATGCAGTAGTAAGCAGATTTTTACCAACACAAGATCCAGTTCATCAAATTTCTATTATTCCAAGAGGTATGGCTGGTGGATATACCATGTATCGTCCAACAGAGGATAAAAACTTTATGTCTAGAACAGAAATGGTAGAAAATATTGTTTCACTTCTTGGTGGTAGAGTAGCAGAAAAATTAGTGTTAGATGATATTTCAACAGGTGCAAGCAATGACATTGAAAGAGCGACACAAATTGCTAGAAGTATGGTTACTAAATATGGTATGAGTGAAAGAGTAGGGACTATTACGTTAGGCTCTAACCAAGAAGAAGTATTTTTAGGAAGAGATATCGCACAAGGAAGAGAATATTCAGAAGAGACAGCAGGATTAATAGATGAAGAAGTAAAGAGTATTGTTGATTTTGCTTATAGAAAAGCAGAAGAAATTTTAAAGGCACATATGGAACAATTAACAGCTGTTGCCAATGTCTTACTAGAAAAAGAGAAAATCGACGGAGAAGAGTTTGACGAGATTTTTGGTGAAAATGAATAAATATAATTAGGGGGAAGCTTTTTAAAGAAGAGCTTCCTTTAATTTGCTTTAAGGAGAGAAATATATGGTAATAGAAAGCGGAAAGATTTATTTTAGATATAGAAAATGAGTTGGAAAATTCATCAGAAAAATAGGGAATTATTTTTAAAGTATGATATAATAATTACAAAAAATAGGAGGAATAAAATATGGAATACAGATTTACACCACAAGGAGTATGTTCGACACAAATTATTATAGAAGTAGAAGAAGGAACTATTCAGAAATTAACTGTAGAAAATGGATGCCATGGTAATTTACAAGGAATTTCTAAATTAGTAGAAGGGATGAAAATAGAAGAGGTTATCAAAAGATTAGAAGGAATTGATTGTAGGGGAAGAGGAACTTCTTGTCCAGATCAAATTGCAAGAATGTTAAAACAAATAGCATGAAGAAAGCAGCCTTTAGGCTGCTTCTTTTTTCAAATTTACTTTGCTCAATTGTGTAAATTATCTATACATTATTATGTTCTTATAACAAACTTATTTTCCCATTGTTACTTTAATAATAGTTCCTTCTTCCACAGCAGTGTCAGGAAGTGGGTCTTGGCTAACTACGATACCAGAGCCAGTAACACTTAAGTTCAAATTTCTTTTTTTCAATTCTTCTTTTACTTGAGAAAGGTTTTTATTCATTAAATCTGGCACTTTTTTAGAAACGCGAGTATTTTCTGTTTCAGTATATAATTTTACAATGGAATCTTTTGTCAATTGAGAACCTTTTACAGGGAATTGGTCGGTTACTAATTCATCAGATTTACCAGAAGTACTACAAGTAAAACCAGCATTTTTTAATATCTTTTTAGCTTCTGCAACTGTTTTGTTAGTTACATTTGGTAAGGTGGTTGCATTACTAGATGTATTATTAGTAGAGTCTACTGGAATTTGCATGTATGGCAATATTTCCTTTAACATCTGTTGTGATGCAATAGCTGCAATAGGAGTACCTACTGAATTAGCATTTCCTTTGGTAGGGTTGTATAGAGTAACAAGCATTACGATTTCTGGATTTTCTACAGGAGAAACAGAGACAAAGGAGAAAGTAAGTCCCTCATCAGGATTTCCAGGGTCAGGTTCTGATGTACCAGTTTTACCTCCAATAGAATATCCTTTAATTTGTGCATATCTGCCTGTACCACTCGTTACAACGGTTTCCATCATAGACAAGACTTCTTCAGCAGTTTCCTTAGAAATAACTTGTCTTACCTGTACAGGGTCAATGGTAGTAACAGCACCGTTATCTGTATTTTTCATTTCACTTACAATTCTAGGTTTCATGAGCATACCATTATTTGCTACAGAAGATACTGCTGTAATCATTTGAAGTGGCGTGATTTTAAATCTTTGGCCAAATGACATAGTAGCAAGCTCAATTGGTCCTACTTTATCAACATTCCAGAAGATAGGAGAACCATTTTCTTCAGCAGTTTCAATTCCTGTTTTTTGGAATAAGCCAAAAGCATCATAATATTTATAGAAAGTGCTAGCACCTACTTTTTGTCCTAATTGAATAAAAGATGGATTACAGGAGTGTGCTAAAGCATCTCTTAGACTTTGATATCCATGTTTGATACGGTGTGCGCAGTCTATTTCAATTCCAGATACTGTCTCATAACTTTTGCAATAATAAGCCTTTGCTTTATCAGTACTTGCTTTATCTTCTTCTAAAGCAACAGCAGCAGAGATAATTTTGAATACAGATCCTGGCTCATAAGTATCAGATACTGCGCGGTTACGGTAAACGGAATAAAGAGTTTTGGTTTGTTCTTCAGAGGACATCTTTTTCCAGTCTTTTTCTTTTAGATAGCTTGGCATTTCAAAAGGTGTATTTAGGTTATAATCAGGATAAGTAGCCATTGCTAAAATATCTCCAGTTTTAGGGTCCATTGCAATTACATTGCCACCACGTTCACAACCATTTTCAATGCAAGCCTTTTTCAAATATTTCTCTACAATTGCTTGAATATTAGCATCAATTGTTAAAGTAAGGTCATAGCCATTTTCAGCAGGGATATAGGTTTGATTTTCATCAGGTATAAAGTCTTGGAAAGCATCTTGAGAAGTAACTACTTTACCAGGTGTACCAGTTAAAATATTATCCCAATAAAGTTCTAATCCATATAAACCTTGGTTATCGTTTCCACAAAAACCAATCAAAGAAGAAGCTAAATTTTCATAAGGATAGGATCTTTTGGTATCTTCTTCAATATTAATTCCACTAGAACACTTTTCTTCCTTCATCCAGTTTTTTAAGACATCTACTTTATCTTTATCTACTTTTCTAATAATCGTTTCATAGGAGTTTTCACTAGATACTTTCTTTAAAGTTGCTTCATAATCTATTTCAAAAATATCTGAAAAAGCTTTGGCTACTTTTTCTTTTAAAGTTTTTGTTGCCTCCTCATCTAATTTTCCGCCTTTTAAGACTACGATACTTTTAGGATTAATTGTAATAGTATCTACAGGTGCACTAACAGCAAGTGTCTTTCCATTAACGTCATAGATAGTACCTCTACTAGGGTCAACCAATCGACTAGTAATTAATTGATTATACATTTTTTCTTTTAGTTCAGCGCCCTGTGCAAATTGAATAAAACCCAAACGAATAATTAGTAAAAGTAATAAAGCAAAAAATGCTAACATAATAATAGTTAACTTTTTGGAAGTAGTATATAATTTTTTTACTCTACTCATTGTACCTCCTTGTACCATAAGCAAAAATACTCATGATAAATCTTTTGTTTACACTCTAAGTTTTTTGATGATTTTGATTTCATCATATAATTGTTTAATAACATCTTGTCTAATAATTAAAGCATTCTTATATTCTTCTAAAATTTGTGCATAATTTTCCATGGTTTCTCCATCTTGCAATAATAAATGGATACCTTCTAGGTAGTATTCTTTGGTTTTTTCTTTATTAGAAGTTTCTGCCTTTTTTTGATAACTTTGCATTAATTCCAAACGTTTAATTTGTTGTTTTAAATATTCCACATAGTCCATAACACCACTAATTTCATATAAAGTGTCATCAATGACAACTTTAAAAAGTTTTTTTAGGATAAGACCATTTATTTTGCCATCTTTTTCTTTTGAGGCTAATTGATCTAAAGCAACAAATTTAGGGTCTGGTTTAGCGTCTTTCATTAATTCTTTTAGAGTTTCAGAGATATTAACATGCGTTTTATATTGCCTTTTGGTAACTAAGGCATCGTATTCGTCTGCAACACGTACAATTTGGGCTTCATAAGGGATATCCTTTTTCTTAATACCACTTGGATATCCTGAGCCATCTAATGCTTCATGATGGTCTAAAGCAGCTAAAGCATAAGGACGCAATTTTGGCTCTTGCATGCATATTTTGTACCCTAAAGTAGTATGTTTTTTCATAATTTCATACTCTTCTTCAGTTAGTTTGTCTGGCTTATTTAAAATTTTAGTAGGAATTTGCATTTTTCCAACATCGTGCAGATAGCCACAAATTGTACAATGTACAGTGAAGGATTTTTTACAATGCAAATATTCACAAATTCTACAACATAAATTGGCTACATTTTCACTATGTTTTCTAGTAAAAAGGTCAAGTCTCTCTAAAATATCTAGTTGATAACGTATGGTTTGCTCTAAGTTATAGGTTTTCAAGTCTATAGGACTATAAAAATCAATTTTTTCATTTTTCATATTTTCACCTTTAATTTCTTTTGTAATTTATTTATATTCTAGGAAATTATAGCAAATTGTTTTTACAATTTGTTAACATCGCTTATTGATGTTATCATACTACAAAAGTGGAAAATTGGCAAGTAAAAAAGGTGTATTAAAGAATTGTATGATAAATTAAAGGTTTGTTAAAATATTCTATTGTGTCCTATTGAAATGTGAAATAAATTAATATACAATACCTATATACTTCCTTTTATTAAGAGCATCATTTTGATATCATATTTCCATTAAAAGAGGAAACAATAGTAGAGCAAGCGACAATTTTGAACGTTGAAAGAGGGAATATTATAAAAATGAGAAAGCAAAAGGAAATTATGATAGGTGGGAAGCTAAAAGCACTTAGGAAAAGTTATGGATATACACAAGAGAAATTATCTGAGTCAATTGAATGTTCTACAAGATATATTGGCAACATTGAACAAGATAAGTCAAAGCCATCTTATGAAGTTTTAGTGAAGATTTGCAACTTATTTCATATTGGGACAGACACCATATTTGGTGAATACTTAGACAAAACAAGTAAGAAATCTCAAGACTTGGGATTAGCAGGCTTTGAAAAGTTAAAACCAGAAAATAAAGAGATGATTTTGCATTTAATTGAATATTTTAATAGAAATAATGAAGAGTAATTGAAATGTACTAAAAAAGGGAGAAATAGAAAGGTAGGGTGCCATGAAAGTGACATCATATTTTTCTATTTTTGTATTTTGTTTTAAAGAAGAAAGATATCCAAAAGTTCTTTTAGCAAGTAAAGGGAAGTCTAGCAATAATTAGCCTCTAGTTAATGAAATATTTCTAGAGAATAAAAAGTAAAAAAGTGGGGAAAGTAGTAATAAGGAGAGGAGGAAGCCTTAAATAAAAGGCGAAGTACGTATGGAAGATAAAAGGAAAAAGATTGATGAATTGATTGAAAAACTAGACAAAATGCTAAAAGAAGGAAAAACAAAAGAAGAAACTGAAAAAGTAGTGAATGAAATAGAGAGGCTATTAAGAGAATTTTTAGAAGAATAAAATTTCACTTGAATAATACAAAAAAGTTCAATATAATAAGGGCATAACAATTATAAAAATGGAGAATAAGAGATGCAAGATTTATTAATCAAAAATGGAAAAGTATTACGATTTAAAGAAAGTGATGTAGTTATAGAAAAGAAGGACATATTAGTAAAAGAAGGTAAAATTGTTCAAATTCAAGAAAATATAGAAGAAAAAAGAGATATGAAAGTAATAGATGCGACAAAACGAATTGTTATGCCCGGTCTTATTAATACACATGCACATATTCCAATGAGCATTTTTAGAGAAACAACAGAAGGTTGTAAATTATATGAATGGCTAAATGAAAAGATTTGGCCAAGGGAAGATAAACTAACTAAGGAAGATGTTTATTGGGCTAGTATGTTGTCCTATTATGAAATGATTTCAACTGGAACTACAACCATTAATGATCAATATTTTATGTCAGAGGAAATTAGAAAAGCAGCGGAAGATTGCAAGGTAAGAGCAGTTATCACTAGACCAATTATGGATGCAGATGGTAGCTTTGAACAAAGAATAAAAGAATTTAGAGAGTTTTATGAGTCTAGAGATAGAACGAATGATTTAATTACCTATTCTGTTGCACCACATAGTTTATACACATGCTCAGATGAATGCTTACAAGCTACAGCAGATTTAGCAAGAGAATATCATTTGCCAATCCATGTGCACTTTTTAGAAAGTATTGACGAAATTCAAGATATTCAAAAACAACATGGAAAAAAAGCGATAGAAGTATTGAAAGAGTACTTTGAAGGTATTCATACCATTTTAGCACATGGAGTACATTTAGATGATGAAGATATTAAGATATTAAAAACAATGGACTGTGGAATTGCTCATAATCCAATTTCAAATTTAAGATTAGGTTGCACAATTGCTGATACTACCAAATATTTGCAAGAGGGAATTAATGTAGCTATAGGAACAGATGGACAAGGTTCGGGAAGTAATTTGGATATGTTTGAGGCCATGAGAGTAGCTTGTTTAATTCAAGGTGGTATTCACGAAAATGAGGGAAGAATTACTGCTAAAGATGTGCTTCGCATGGCAACCATCAATGGAGCTAAATTATTAGGCTTAGAGGATAAAGTAGGTAGTATAGAAATAGGGAAGGACGCAGATTTAATCTTAGTAAATGTAGAAGAAAATTTAGACAATATTACCATGTTGCCAAACCTTAATGAAATAGCCAACTTAGTATACAATACCAGTGGTAGAAATGTACAGACAACGATTGTAAAAGGTGAGGTGCTCATGGAAAATAGGCAGATGAAAATTGGTAATGTACAAGAAGTAATTGAGAAATGTAAGGAAATAGCAGAGAGAATTGCAAAGTAGAAATTTATATCATATTGATTGAGAGTCTAGGAGATAGGTAAAAATATCTTCTAGACTCTTATTATAAGGTTAAAAACCTAGGAGAAAATTGGTGGAAAACTGATTTCCCTAGTGAAATGCAATGAATAATTACAAAAATGTGATAAAAATGAGAAATAATTGTAATAGTGTAATAATATATTATTTCCGTAAAAGGAAAAAGTATATATTAAAGTTTGGCAATTATTGATACATTGAAAAAAGAAAGAAGTCATCCTATAATTAATGCTGTATGAAAATAAAAAGATATATAGGGGGAAACTAGTATGAAGAAGCAAAGGAGAATTGGAATAAAAATAATTTCTGGAATGCTAATTTCTGGACTTCTATTTACCATAGGAGGAAATATAATCCGAGCAAAAGACGGAATACAAACTAATACAGAGAAAAGCCAAGTTATTAGGAGATTAGAGCAGAGTGATTTAAACTATACAGAAGACTATAAAAAATGGCTCAGTTTATCAAGGGAAGAAAAAGAAGCACATATAGAGCCAGACCATTATGGAACTCCATATGAGCCAAAAGCAGAGTTAGTCACAGATAAAAGTACTCTATCTGAAAAATTTGATTTGAGAGAACACATTTCTATCAAAGTAAAAGACCAGATGCAAACTCAAAGCTGCTGGACTTTTCCGATGATTAGTGAGGTAGAAACCAATATTAGTTTAACAAGAGGATATACATCCCCTATTTTTTCAGCAAGACACATGGAATATATGACTTCTAAGACTTTTTTAAATGGAACAAATGTCAATGGATATAATAGAGAAGTAGGAAGTGGTGGAAATAGTACTATGGGACTAAGCTACTTTACTAGTGGATTAGGTCCAGTATTAGAAAAGGATATGCCATTTGAAAATTCAGAAGATAAAGTTAATTTAGAAGAAATCAATAAACCAGTGGGACAAAAAGTAGAAAATTATATTAAATTTCCAAGTATTTATAAAGAAGTTCAAAATGGTGTTACCATATATAAAGACAACGAAGGCAATACATTAACAAACAGTGATGTAGAAGATATAAGAGGACAAATAAAAACACATATTACAAATTATGGAGGTGTAAGTGCTAATACAAATTCAAGCCAAACACAGTATTTTAATACAGATTCTCCTATTTTAGCAACATCTTATTATTGTAACAACAATGATGTAGTACAAGACCATTTAGTAACAATTATTGGTTGGGATGATACCTATTCAAAGGATAATTTCAATAGTTTTTGCAAACCATCTAAAGATGGAGCATGGCTTGTGTTAAACTCTTATGGAAAAGGATTTAATCAAGGATACTATTATATTTCTTATGAAGATGTTATGGTAGAAAGACAAACAACAGGTATTGTTACAGTATCAGACAGAGATTACAGAAATTTATATCAATATGATATTTTAGCAAATAGTATTAATTTTTCACCAAAGGTAAGTGGAAGCAATGATTCAATTAAAGAAATATATATGGCAAATGTGTATAACAGAAAAGAAACAGCAAACGAAGTATTAAAAGAGGTAGCCATTACAGGAGCAGGAGGAGCTCATACAGCAGATATTTATGTAAGCACAACAGGAAATTTGGATATTTCGGCTGCAACACTAGTAGCAAGTGGAGCTACTATTTCAGATGGGTATAATACAATAAAACTTGATAAAAAGATTACTTTAAGTAACGAGAAGTTTGCTATTATTATAAAATATAAACATTTACAACAAGTTACTATTGCAGTAGAAGCAAGTTTAACTGCTAATGGGATGACAGAAGGGGGAAGTGAAAAATGGGATACAGCTACTGCAAACAAAGGAGAAGGACTTATTTCCACAACAGGAGCACAAGATTCATGGCAAGATATAACAGATATTGTTGCAACAGGAAGCTTATGTATTAAAGCATTTACTACTGTGAACGAAACAGTAGGACCAGAGATTTCTTTTGAACCAAATGGAAGCAGTGTTTATAAACTAGAACAAAGTTCAAAAGTTACAGTAACAGACGAAAATGAAGTTAATGAATCTACATTAAGATATGTATGGTCACAAAATCCGCAGCAACCAATAACTACTGACTTTGACTCATGCTTTATAAACAAGGAGAAAATTAGTAATAATACAGCTACAGGAAATGATTGGTATCTTTGGGTAGTGGCAAAAGATATGTTGGGGAATGAAAGATATGCAAGAAGTGAAGCATTTTATTTAGATAATACACCACCAACAACTCCAGTAATCACATCAAATGTAGTAAATAACGAGTATACCAATAAAGATGTTAGTATTTCTATTGGAGGAAGTACAGCTTTAAGTGGAATTACAAAATATGAATATACACTAAATGATGGTGGAACATGGACTAGTATTAATGATGTGCTAACTATTACAGAAGATGGAATTTATAAGATAAAAGCGAGAGCAACAAGTGGAACTGGCCTAATCAGTGAATTAAGTGAAGAGTATATTATTAAAATAGATAAAACACCACCAATGGTAAAAGGTATAGAAGAAGGGAAAAAATACAATTTAGTAATTCCAGAAATTACAGATCAAAATGAGATAACAGCTGTCTTAAATAAAGATGGAGAAGAAATGGCATATACTATAGATAGTGAGAATAGAGGAGATGCTATTAATGAAACAGGAAATTACACCTTAACTGTAATGGATGAAGTTGGAAACCAAACTGTTATACATTTTGTTATAGATGCAGATCCACCAGTAATTACAATTACTCCAAATGGAAATACGAATTATCAAACAAGCCAATCTACTACTATCAATATAACAGATGCAAGTAATATTGATGCTACTTCTTTAAAATATATTTGGGCACAAGGTGTAGAATATGTAACAGAGTATATGTTTGAAGAAGGAGCAACAGCATTTTCAAATGGAGATACTATTACAAAAAATGATGGTAATGGAAGATATAATCTATTAATTATGGCAAAAGATGAATTTGGTAATGTTGCTTTATTTAAAAGTGAGCTATTTAGTATAGAAAATGAGAAACCAACTCCACCTATTATACATAGTAATATCGGAAATGGTGGGATTACCAACCAAACAGTGAGAATTACAATTAATGGAAGTACAAGTTACAGTGGTATAAAGAAGTATCAATATAGTTTAGATGATGGAACAACCTGGAATGACATTGCAGAAGGGGAAGAGATTTCTTTTACAGAATCAAAAGAATATCATCTTATTGCTAGAGCTGTCAACAATTTAGATGTTATAGGCGATACTTCAGAGGAGTATATCGTAACAATTAGTACAGCTGTTCCTAATATAACATTTATACCAAATGGAAATAAGGTTTACAAAAAGCAACATACTACACAAATTCAAGTAAGACATACAAATGAAGTAAATCAAGAAAGCTTTAAATATGTATGGAGCCAAAGTGAAACTGCACCAGAAGATTCTGAATTTGTAGACCAATTTTATGTACAAAGTGATTTAATAAAAGATACAGATAGTGGAGTTTGGTATTTATGGGCAAAAGCAACTGATAATTTAGGTAACACTGCAGTAACAAGAAGTGAAGCATTTTATTTAGATAATGAAAAACCAAATGCACCAACAATTAATAGTAATGCAACAAATGGGCAATTTTTTGGAGAAATTGCGAATGTAAGTTTTTCAGGAAGTGCTTCACCAAGTGGAATTAAAAAATACAAATATAGTATAGATAATAGAGTAACATGGACAGATAAAAATGAAGTTTCTTTTGAACAAGATGGAACTTATACAATTTATGCATGTGCTGTAAATAATGTAGGAACAACAGGAGAAATTGCAGGACCATATGTAATTAAAATAGATACAACAGCTCCAAAGGTTACACAAGTAGAAGAAAATGGAGTTTATAGCGAAGCTTTGCCTGTTATTGAAGACGATAGTCCAGTAGAAATTGTTTTGACAAAAGATGGGCAAGAAATTCCTTATGAGGAAGGAACCAAAATTACAGAAAATGGAGAATATACTTTAAAGGTAACAGATGAGTTAGGACATGAAACAATTATTAATTTTACTATTGATTCATCAGGACCAACCATCAATTTTGAGCCAAATGGTAATACAACATGGAAAAAAGCACAAAGTACAAAAGTAACAATTACAGATCCTAATGGAGTAGACATGAGTACAGTTAGATATAAATGGACACAAAGCGTACAAGTGCTAACAGAAGAAACTTTTATGCCAGATTCAATTCCATTTACTAGTGGAGACACTATTACCAAAAATACAGGTTCAGGAGATAACTGGTATTTATGGGTATTAGCAAAAGATACAAAGGGGAATATGAGCTTGGTAAAAACATCAAATTTCTGTTTAGATAATGAAACACCAGAAGCACCAATTATTACAGCAACTGTGCCAAGTGGAGAATATAGCAGAGAAGATGTTGAAATTAGTATTTCAGGAAGTGAGTCTCCAAGTGGAATCGCTAAATATCAATATAGTCTAGATAATGGAGTAAATTGGGTTGACTTAAAAGTAACAGATAAATTACTTGCAAATCAAACTGGAACATTCAGTATAAAAGCAAGAGCGGTAAATAATGTAGGTACAATAGGAACACAAACTGAGGAAGCATATATAGTAAGAGTAGATAAAGATGGTCCAATTGTTACATTTACCCCAAATGGAAATAGAACTTATGCAAAGAAACAAGCAACAACTGTAAATGTAGAGAGTATAGGAACATTGAATACTCTAAAATATTTATGGTCGACAAAAGCACAAAACGTACAAGAAGCAGAATTTCAATCAAGCTTTACTAATAATCAAACAATAGAAAAGGACACAGAAAGTGGAACTTGGTATTTGTGGATATTAGCAAAAGATAGTTATAACAGTCAAAAAATAACAAGAAGTGATGCCTTCTTATTAGATAATGAAATACCAACAGCTCCTAATTTACAAATTAGTGCAGAAGATGGAAGTTCAGTAGATAGTCTTGAGATGGAAATTAGTGGAAGTAGTAGCCCAAGTGGAATAGCCAAATATCAATATAGTTTAAATAATGGAGCAGATTGGATAGATGTTCCAGTAGGACAAAAGGTAATAGTTAATATAGCAGGACAGTATCAAATTAGAGCAAGGGCAGTAAATAATGTAGGAACACTAGGTGTACAAACAGAAAGTCATGAGATAACTATTAACAAATCAGCATTTACTGTTGCATTTGTACCAAAAGAAAACCAAACCTATCAGAAACAGCATTCAACACAAGTAATCATAGGTGGAAATAGTCAATTGACAACATTAAAATATTTATGGACTACAAAAGAAGAAAATGTTCAAGAAAGTGAAATCACACAAGATTTTACAAATAAACAAACTATTGTAAAAAACACAGAAAGTGGAACTTGGTATTTATGGATATTAGCACAAGATAATGCAGGAAATAAAGTGATAGAAAAGAGTGGAAAATTCAATTTAGACAATGGAATACCAACAGCACCAACTATGAATAAGCAAACGCAAGATGGCGGAGAAAAAGTAATTATTGAAATTTCTGGTTCTACAGCACTTAGTGGAATAGCCAAATATCAATATAGTTTAAATAATGGAACTACATGGGAAGATTTAGAAGTAGGAGAAAGGCTAGTACTAAATCAACAAGGAGAATATCAATTAAAAGCAAGAGCAATTAGCGGAGTAGGAACACCAGGTATTCAAACAGAAACACAAGAAATTTCAATTAAAACTAGAATTCCATCTATTACATTTAATCCAAATGGAAATAGCAATTATCAAAATACACAAAGTACAATTATAGAAGTAAGTAGTAATTTTGATATCAAACCAGAAACACAAAAATACATTTGGTCTACACAGGCAGAAGGTATTACACAAGAAGACTTTATCATGCAAGCTCGTAGTAATACAGAAGAAAAATATACTTATACCAATAAACAAACACTAACCAAAAATACAGAAAGTGGTATTTGGTATATTTGGGCATATGCAGAAAATGTAAATGGAGATTCAAAAGTGCAAAGAAGTGAAGCTTTCTATTTAGATAATGACAATCCTATTATTACAGGAGTAGAAAATGAAAAAATCTATCATAAAGGTGTAACTCCAGTTATAACAGATAACACAAGTAATGTTACAACAGTTGTAATGAAAGATGGTATGGCTTATTCATATACTAAAGGAGACACAATAGAGCAAGATGGTGTTTACCAAATAACAGTAGTAGATGAAGCTGGAAATATGGGTAATGTGACATTCGTAATGCAATATAAAGAAGATGACACAACAGGTCCAATGGTAAGCTTTGAGCCAAATGGAAATAAAAAATATGCAACTGAGCAAAGTACAAAAGTAACTGTAACAGATCCATCAGGAGTAAGAGAAGAAAGTCTAAAATATTTATGGTCAAAAGAAACAGAAAAACCAAAAGAAGAAGACTTTAGCAAAACTTTCAAAAATGGAGACATGATTACAAACAAGGAAGACACAGGAAAAGTATATTTATGGATTTATGCAGAAGACAATGAAGGAAATAAGAGTATATTAAGAAGTAATGAATTTTACTTAGACAACACAAGACCAAGTAAACCTAGTATTTCTGCTAATATTAAAGATGGAGAAACAACAGATAAAGAAGTTATTATTACAATTGAAAGCGAAAGAAAAGAAAGTGAAATACATTATGAATACAGTACAGATGGTGGAAAGACTTGGGAAAAAGTAGATGGCAATACCATCAAAATCACAGAAGAAGGAACTAAAAATTTATTAATAATAGCAGTTAATGAAACAGGATTAAGAAGTGAAACTGTATCGTTTAATTGCACAATTAAAAAGACGACTAGCAAGCCAGTAGACAATACAATTGCACCAGGTAAAATACCACAAACAGGTATATATACAATTGTAGTTATTGCTACTGTAGTACTTGCTGGAACAGCAATCATTTTATTTATCAAAATTCGCAATTTAGCAGAAAGGAAAGGTTAGAAATGCGAAAAATTAGTTACTTATTGCTAATTATATTAATTATCTTTTCCATAAGTAATATAGTTCTTGCTACAGATATACAAGAACAAGCTTTAGTAACCAGTATAACAAGTAATAGTTATATTATTTCAAAAGAGAAAAAATTAATTAGTAGAATTTTGCCGAAAACAACAATTGAGGCTGTAAAACAAGAATTTAATGTAAAAAATTCTACTGTACATATTTGGGACAGCAATGGAAAAGAAGAGATAAAACAAGGGTATATTGGAACAGGAATGCAAATTAAATTTGATGGACATGAAACAACTTATATAGCTAGCATAATAGGAGACACCAATGGTGATGGAGAAATAGGACAGTTTGAAGTAAGTAAAGCTATTAAACATGTTATTGGACTTGAAAAGCATCAGCTAACAGGTGTTAATGCAGTATCAATTGATGTAAACGGAGATGGAGTAATTAACCAGAAAGATGTTAGCATTTTAATTAAATATGTAGTATATGGAAAACTAGATATAGGAGAGTTAACTAAACCGTCAGCACCTATTATTAGCTTTGTTAGTGGTGAAGAAGGAGAAAATGGTTGGTACACATCTAATGTAGTACTAAAAGTAACGAAGCCAGAAAATAGCCCAATTCCCATTACAGATATGATATGCAGTATTACAGGAACAAATAATCAAGAAGAACAAATAATTCGTGATGGAGAAAATATTACAATTGAGCTAGAAGGAATATATGAAATTAATTGTTATTCCTTAACACAAATGGGTGTAAAGTCAACAGTAGCTACTAGAACAGTTAAAATAGACAAAACAGCCCCAATATCAGCTAATTTAATGGCAACTTTAAAGGATGGTAATGGAGCGCCATACCAATTTGGAACACCAATTAACCAAAATGTTTATTTACAAACCACTAGGGGAGAAGATAACATAAGTGGCATAAAGGAAGTTACCATAGAAGCAACAGGAGCAACAAAGTTGCCAAAGGGAACAAAGGCACCTGTTACTATTGAAAATAATGGAACTACTAATATAGTGGTTACTACTAAAAATAATGCAGGTTTCACAAGTCAAAAGAATTATACAATTATTATAGATAAGGTAGTTAAAGATCCAGGAACAGTTATTACAAAATTAAATGACCAAAATGGAGAACTTTATGAAGAAAATACATGGACAAATCAAGATGTTTATGTAGAAGTACAAAATGGAGGGGAAAACATTACTACTACTTATCAAGTAGAAGGTGCTAATACTATTAGTAAGACATCAGAGCCAACTACATTAACAAAAGAAGGCATTAGTACTATTACTATTATCAATGAAGATGATGGCGGTAATGTCAGTAAAAGAAATATTACAGTAAAAATAGATAAACAAGCGCCTCAGAAGCCTGTTTTAAAAGTAACAGGTAAAAAGATTTTAGAAGATAGTAGTTGGTATACTTCGGATGTCCATACAAAAATGACTGCTATTGAAAAAAGTGAATATGCTAAAATAAAACACATTGAATATCAATTAAAAGAAATGACATATGATGTAACTAAAACTGATATAATTCAAAATCAAGAGACTTTGACGATTACAGAAGAGGGAATATATGAGTTAACAGCATGGGCAGTAGATGAGGCAGGAAACAGATCAGAAGGTACAACAGTAGAAATTAAGCTGGATACTACAAATCCAGTAGCAGGAACTTTAAGTATGTATACCAATAATCAAGATGGACAAGTATATGTAAATAATACTTGGACAAATCAAAGTATCTATGTAGAATTAGTAGAAGGAACAGATGAATTAAGCGGTCATTCTAATACAGTATATTCAGTAATTGGAGCAGAGCAAAGGGAAAACCTAAAAGATGCAATTACAATAACAAAAGAGGGAACTTACACCATTACTGTTACTACAACTGACCTTTCAGGAAGATCTTCTCAAAGAATCTATACAATTCGTATAGATAAACAAAAGCCAGAAGCACCTACATTAGAAGTAATAGCAGGTGAAAAAGTAGACCCAAGAAACCAATGGTATAACAGTAATGTAACAGTAGAAGTAATAAGAGGGAATGTAGACAAAGGTGGTTCAGGAATGAGTTATACAACATGCCAAATATTAGGAAGTGCACAAATAGAAGAAACTGTTATTCAAGACCATGGAACGATTGAAATTCCTAGTGATGGAACCTATGAAATAATAGCATATAACTATGATGCAGCAGGAAATAAGTCAGAGGGAACAACCATAACAATTCTACTAGATAAAACGGCACCACAAAATATTCAAATATCACCAACACAAATAACAGGAACAAGTTTCCATTTGCAAATATCAGCAGAAGAACAGCTTTCAGGAATAGACATATATCAGATTTATGTAGATGGAGGATTATACCAAGAAATAGAAAGAAATGAGCAAATAGTAGAATGCGATGTTATTAACCAATTATCAGGATTACACACAATAAGTGTAAAGATAAAAGATATTGCAGGAAATGAAAGTAATGCAGAAACACAGGTCAATATGGGAAGACTACAAGCTGAAGATATTGACTACATAGAATTTATGATTAGCAACTTTACACAAACCAAAGATGGAGAAACAGTAAATACTGGAGCTAAATATATCGTTTCAGATACAAGTATTTCAGAAGCTTCTAAATATATACAAGTAGTATCTACAGAGAGTGACGTAATAGGACAGGTAGCAGGAAAGACACGATTAGTGAGAAAAGATGGACAAGTTGTAGAGGAATTTGAATATTACCCAGAAAATTTACTGCTAGAAATTGCACAATATTCTGATGGTAGCGGAAGCTTAGTTGAACATCAAGCACAAATTAATGTAGCTAATACTATTTTAACCAATGAAGATATTGAAGAGGGAACAAATAATAATGCTAATGTTAATATAACAGAAAAGCAAAATAGTGATAATATCTTTACTGTAAATGACAAAAAAATAACTGGAACAGAAACATATACAAGATTTATTATTAGACAAATTACTTGGAATGATGAGAAAATACCATTTAAAATAACAAGCAATGTTATATAAAAAGGAGGGGTATAAGTGAAAATATTAAAAAAAATAATAGCATTATGTTTAATCATATTATTGATAAACATACTACCAATTGTAAATTTTATATCACCTGTGGATGCAGCAAATCCAGTTAACCTTTCACTTATACCACAGCCTGATATTGATGTAGTATTATCTAAAGCCAAGACAAGTACTAATTTAAATAACTTTAAACCAGATTTATTAAATGCTCTTAAAAATAGAGGAGTAGATATCAGTAAAGTTAATATTTCAGCTGTAGAAACTATCAAGAATGAAGTGAGTTCGCAAGATCTTAATGTAGACAAAATTATTAATAGTTGGGAAACAATAGGAGCTCCAACTTGGTCTGCACTAAATGGAAAGATATATAGTAATAGTCCAGGTAGCGCAGGAGATTGGAGTGACAATCCAGGAGTACATTGGACTAGTTCTAATTCATTATCTTGGTGGGGAACTGGATTATTAGATCCAAATGGATATGAAACAGAGACAGTAACTATTGATTTTAAAATGGTTACAGGTGGAAAATTAAATGAAGGAGTATGCTTTAATGTAACAAAAAATGCAGATGGTTCATTAAATGGATATTTTGTAACTATTTGTAATCACATAAATATGGAATGTAGATTGTGGAGATTTGATCATTACACATTAGATCAGAGTTTTGCATCTGGAATTAATAGAAATATGTGGTGTCATCCAGAATCACATAGTTCAAAAAGAGATAATGCTTCATGGAATGTAGGGCATACTTCAACCTTTAGACAAGATAGTTTTACATGTTTAGCAGCATGGTCAACAGAAAGTTCTAATGTACCATATCATATAGAATATAAAGATGGAAATATATTAATAAAGGCTAACAACTCAGTTGTAGTAAATATTACAGATAGAACTTATCCTAGAGGTACTTATGGTTTTTGGGGAAATAACTGTGAAGCTGGTGGATTAATGTATCTTAACAATATTCGTATTTCAACAATTACTCAAAAAGTTAAAACATTAGAGGAAGTGCTAAGAGAACCAGAGTGGAGAGAGGATTCTATTAAAGTATTAACTTATGTAGGAGATCAAGTAAATGAGCAATTAAATCATCCAACTTCACTTGGAGAATTACTTACTAGAACTATTAATGATGAAATTCATTATGTAGGATGGGGGCAAGATGTCAACCAATCACAAACACTTGACTTTATTGCAGCCAATAACAATAATGGTACTTTTATTAACAATATAAATTATCAAAACAGTATTAATAAAACAGCAGATTATATTAAAAGTTTAATAGAATCTAAAAAGTCATCTAATTATGTGCTATTAACCAGTAACACAATTATTAGTAGTGAAGATGATAGCATTATGAAAGATACAGCAAATAGTGAGTATCCTTATGGAAAGTGGAAGATATTGCATGATTGTGAGTACTTTGAAAATAACATAGGACAATTTGCAAAATCTGGAAAATACATATCAGATATGATTGCCTCATTTAACAAAACAGGAAGATACGAAGTTCTATATGAAGATAGAAATATACAACCAACATATATTTATGTTCATCGTAAACCAGTAGCAGAAATTGAGGTAAAAAGAGATGGAGATAAAGTAGAATTAGTCAGTTTAGGATATGACTTAGATAATTATTCTAATAATCGAGGAATTGAAGAAGAAGAATGGAAATATAGAAAAGTAGGTGAGACTACTTGGATAAATGGCAAATTAACAGACATTTCGAATGGTACAGACTACTTGGTACAATTGAGAGTAAAAGATTTTCAGGGGACATGGAGTGCGCCAGAAAGTAAATATATTACAAAACAGAACATAAAACCAATAGCATCATTTAAAATAAAAAATAGGACAGCATCAATTTATGAGCAAATAGAAGTAGTAGATGGCTCATATGACCCTTATGGAGGAACTATTACTTCAAGAAAATGGACTATCTATAAAGGAACATCAAAAATATTTGAAGGAAGTAAACCAATAGGAAATTATAGAAATTACGGAGTAGGAAATTACAAAATGTCGTTAGTAGTAACAAACAACAGGGGAATGACATCTGAGGCATTTACTAGGAACTTCACAATTATTCCAGATGATGAAGCGCCAGAATTTACAGCAATACCAATTAATTGTGATTGGAGAAAATCAGTAACAGTAAATATCACGTTTAAAGACAGACTAGGAAGCGGATTTAAAAATTATCAATATGCTATTACAGATAGCCAAGAAGAGCCAACTAGCTGGAGTGAGCCTATTAATAATATGGTAGATAATATTACAATCAATCAAGATGGTATACAGTATTTACATATTAAAGCAACTGATAATGCAGGAAATGTAAGTGAAAGTAGAATGGTAGGACCATATAAAATAGATGGAACACCACCAGTAGCCCAAATATCGAATACACCAACAGACTGGGTAATAGACTATGTAAAAATTAAATGGGAGTTTACAGATGCACAAAGTGGATTGGATTATGTGATATTGCCAGATGGAACTACTACTAAAAGTATAGGTGGAGAATATGTGGTATCAGAAAATGGAGATTATACTTTTAGAGCTTATGATAAAGCTGGAAATGAACAAGTGGTAACACAAACTATTAGCAATATAGATAAGATCAAACCAGAAGGAGTATTATCTTTAAGCCAAACAGAACTAACTGATAATCCAATAGAAATATTATGGGAAGCAGTTGACAATCAAAGTGGAGTTAAAAAGGTGATATTACCAGATGCAAGTATTTCAGAAGAAGCAACAGGAAGTTATCCAATAACACAAATGGGAACATATACCTTTATTATTTATGATAAAGTAGGAAACTATAGAGAAATTGCTATTGAAGTAAATAATGTGGACACAGAAAAACCAAGTTTGGAGGTAACACAAAAGGTAACAAGATGGACAAACGAAGATATTAACTTACACTGGAAAGCAAAAGACAATCAAAGCGGATTAAAAGAAGTAGTATTACCAAACTCTGAAAGAACTAAAAAAGAAGAAGGAGATCACAAAGTTACGAGAAATGGTATATATACCTTTTTAGCATATGACAAAATAGGAAATGGAATAATGGTAAAACATGAAGTAACTAACATAGATAAAGAAGGACCATTCTTAAAATTAAAGAGTGAACCAGCAGATAATGGAAATGTAAAAATTATATGGGAAACATTAGATTCACAAAGTGGATTTAGTAGAATTGTTTTACCAAATGGACAATATAGTACAAAGGCAACAGGAAGTTTCTTGGCAAAACAAAATGGAGTTTATACATTCATTTCTTATGATAAATTAGGAAACAATACTGTGATGAAATTGGATATTAATAACATAGACAAACAAGGAGTTAACTTCACTGTATGGAAGGAAAGAATAAATGAAACTCAATACAAAATAAGTTGGAAAATTGAAGAAGACACAGAAGATTTTAAACACATATTACTTCCAAATAACACTTATAGTGAAGAAGAAACAGGATATTTCATAGTAGAACAGGAAGGAATATATACACTATTAGCATATGATAAAGCAGGAAATGAAACAAAAAGAAGTGTTAGCATAATAAGTAAATAAAAAAAATTGCAAAAAGTGTTGAAAAATGGAAAATAAATTTATATAATAGTACAGAACAATAAATCCAAAGAAAAGAGGAAAATTTATGATAAAAGTGTCAGTGCTTA
>JAAWNJ010000023.1 GCA_022798895.1 Clostridia bacterium
AGTGTAGTGGTAAAAGCAGAAAAACTAGATGAAAGTCAAATTGCCCAAATTCAAAATATTGTGACAAGAGAGTTAAATGTAAAGGTAACGAAAATTAATGTGAGTGTGAAATAGCTTGACTCATTAATTTTTCAGCAGACTATTTAAAGAGTATCACGCCATGCCATCTTATTTTAAATAAGCATATTAAGCAGAGAGAACTTGAACATACAAAAGGTAATTAAATGTGTGGGACCAAGTTCTTTTTGTAGTATAATAAACAAGATAAAGGAATGTACTAAATTGCTAGAAAAATACATGTTAAGAAAAAAGCATCATAAAATGTAACAAGAGAACTACATTTTTATTATGAAAACAACGAGGTTCTTATGATAGGAGGATTTATGATACGAATTAACGAAAATTTTTTGAATTTGAAAGACAATTATTTATTTTCAACCATTAATCAAAAGATAGAACAATACAAAAAAGAGTATCCAGACAAGAAAATTATTCGATTAGGAATAGGAGATGTAACGAAACCACTTCCATTTGGCATTACAAAAGCAATGGAACAAGCTTGCATGGAAATGAACCAAGTAGAAACCTTTAAAGGCTATGGACCAGAGCAAGGATACGAATTTTTAAGAGAGAAAATTCAACAAGAAGATTATGAGAAAAAAGGAATTCAAATAGACAAAGATGAGATTTTTATTTCCGATGGAGCAAAATGTGATACAGCAAATATCACAGATTTATTTGCTAACGCCAATACAGTAGCCATTACAGACCCAGTTTATCCAGTTTATTTAGACAGTAATATCATTGCAGGTAGAACAAAAATCATTTATTTACCATGTACAAAGGACAATAACTTTGTACCAGAATTACCAAAAGAAAAATGTGATATCATTTACTTATGTTATCCAAATAATCCTACAGGAACCGTTCTAACAAAAGAACAATTGAAAATATGGGTGAACTATGCTAAAGAAAATAAAGCAATTTTGTTGTTTGATTCTGCTTATGAAAGATATATTACACAAGACAATATTCCACATTCTATTTATGAAATTGAAGGAGCCAAAGAAATAGCAATCGAATTTAGAAGCTTTTCCAAAACAGCAGGATTTACAGGTATTAGGTGTGCCTATGCTGTGATTCCAAAAGGATTAGTGGGGTATACCAAACAAGGAAAAGAAGTTTCGATTAATAGTTTATGGAAAAGAAGAAGTAGTTGCAAATTTAATGGAGTATCATATATTACGCAAAGAGGTGCAGAGGCTATTTATACAGAAGAAGGACAAAAAGGGATTGAAGAAAATATTAGGTATTATCAAGAAAATGCAAAAGTATTAAAAGAAGGACTACAAGAAATGGGATATGAAATATATGGAGGAGTAAATTCACCATATATATGGCTTAAAATACCAAAGAGCCAAACTTCGTGGCAATTTTTTGACGAGTTACTTATGAAAGCAAATGTAGTAGGAACACCGGGAAGTGGATTTGGTCCAAGCGGAGAAGGGTATTTTAGACTAACTGCTTTTGGAAAAAGAGAAGAAATATTAGAAGCTATGGAAAAAATGAAAAGAATGTTTGAATAGTTGTCACATTCTAAAAAATGGGATATAATAAAGCCGAAATTAAAAGGAAGAGAAAAAGCATGGATAAATCAGAAGAATTCAAGAAATATAGAGAAACATATCAAGAATTTTGGTATCGTAGCTATTCAGTTCATGAAGATGAAAAAGCAATTTATTTAGAATATGAATTTGAAATACCAAATTCAACTAAATTTCATCCAAAATTACAAATAGATAAAAAACAATTGCCATTAAAAAGTTTAAATACAGCACAAGTCAGAAATATGGTATTTCATATAGGAATGGTTGAACTAATTAGTTATTGGAAATGTACTTGTTCGCCAAAGGTGGTTATACAATGTGGCTATCTAAATCAAGAGCAAATAGGGTGGTGGAAGAAGTTATATTTCTATGGATTAGGAGAACTATTTTATCGTAATCAAATTCAAACTGATATAGAGAGTTTTATGCAAATAGAAAGCAGAAAGACAGAACAATTAGAATATCCAGAAATACAAGATAAGCCAGAAGGATATATCATTCCTATTGGCGGAGGAAAAGATTCGGTTGTCACTTTAGAAACACTAAACAGGAGCAAAGAGGATTATGGTTTAATCATTAATCCAAAGCCTGTCACCATAGAATGTGCCAAAATTGCAGGAATAGATGACGAACATATCATTGAAATACGTAGAACAATTGATAAAAATTTAATTGAATTAAATAGTCAAGGGTTTATCAATGGGCATACTCCATTTTCAGCAATGCTTGCATTTGTGTCTTATTTTATAGCATATTTGACAGGCAAAAAGTATATTGCTTTATCCAATGAAAATAGTGCCAATGAATCCAATGTAGTAGGAGAAAAAGTAAATCATCAATATTCAAAAAGCTTTGAATTTGAGTGTGATTTTGAGAACTATGTTTCTAAGTACTTAAAAGCACCAGTAAAGTATTTTAGCTTTCTAAGACCATTAAATGAATTACAAATTGCGAAGCTATTTGCGAAACATGAACAATATCACTCTACTTTTAAAAGTTGCAATGTAGGAAGCAAAGAAAAAGAATGGAAGTGGTGTTGCAATTGTGCTAAGTGCCTATTTGCCTATACCATTCTAAGTCCTTATTTATATCCACAAAAGCTAATCAACATTTTTGGGGAGGACTTATTTGAAAAACAAGAATTATTAGATACATTTTTAGAGCTGATAGGAAATAAGGATACAAAACCATTTGATTGTGTGGGTACTTTTGAGGAAGTGAATTTTGCAGTTAGTAAAGTCATAACAGATTTAGAGCAAAAGCATCAAACATTGCCATATTTATTGGAGTATTATAGAGAGCACTTTAGTTTAGCAGACATGACAGAAGATATTACCAAAAGATATAACGAAGAGAACCATTTGACGGAAGAACAAAAAAAATGGCTAAGAAAAGAGATTCTTTAAGTACTTGACTTAGAACTTAATTTGTTTTTTTACAAGAGAAAGGCAGAAAAAGAATGATTACAGAATTAATGAACTATCTAAAAGATAAAAAAGTAATGATATTAGGTTTTGGGAAAGAAGGGAAATCTACTTATAAACTAATTAGAAATTATTTAAAAGACCAATTAATTTACATTGCAGACCAAAAGGAAAACTTTGAGCAAACAGAAGAACTATTGCATGATGATAAAAATATCATATGTTATTCACGGGGAAGAATACCTAGACCATTTAGAAGAATATGATGTGATTATAAAAGCACCAGGAATTTCTTTTGCAGGAATGGATATAGAAGAATATGCTCATAAAATTACTTCTCAATTAGAATTGCTACTAGAATTTTTTGATATTTTTACTATTGGTGTAACAGGGACAAAGGGAAAAAGTACTACAAGTACATTAATAAACAAAATATTACAGGAACAAGGAAAAAAGAGTATATTATTAGGTAATATTGGTGTTCCTGTATTTGATTCTATAGAAGAACTTACGAAAGACACTATTATTGTTTTAGAGATGTCGTCACATCAATTAGAATATATGAAAAGTTCCCCTAATATTGCAATACTACTAAATATTTTTCCAGACCATTTAGACTATTATAATTCTTATGAAGACTATGCTAAAGCAAAATGTAATATTTATAAACATCAAAAAGAAACAGATTATTTTTTATACAATTCAGATAATGAAATGATACAAAAGGTATTAAAGCCTACAAAGGGAAAACTTTATCCTGTTAGTTTTACAGAAAGAGAAGAAAGTAAAATTTATATAAAAGATAACACTGTATTTATAGAAGATAAATCAGTTTATGATGCACAAGAACCACGCAAGTTAGTAGGAGATTACATCTTAAATAATATGATGTTTATATTAGGCGTTTCAGAAATCTTGGGGTTAGATTTGAAAAAGACAGTTCACACAATGAGGGAATTTGAGCCATTAAGGCATAGACTACAATTAGTAGGCAATTATAATGGGGTATCCTATTATGATAATAGTATTGCTACTATTCCGAAGGCAACAATAGAAGCGGTTAAAGCACTTGGAAATGTAGATACTTTGATTATTGGGGGAATGGATAGAGGAATTGATTATGCAGAATTAATAGAGTTTATTAATCAAAGTGAAGTAAATCATATTATTTGTATGCCAAAAACTGGACATGATATTGCCAGTCAGATAGAAAAGAAAACCTATCTAGTAAATACTATGGAAGAAGTGGTAGTGACAGCCAAACAAGTAACACAAAAAGGCAAAAGCTGTTTACTATCTCCAGCAGCAGCAAGTTATGGATTTTTTAAGAACTTTGAAGAAAAAGGAGACATTTATCAAGAATTAGTAAAAACTATATCATAGAAACATCATTAATCGAAATAGGGGGGAGAAATGAAAAAGATAATTTATTTATTAGGAGTAATATTTTTAGCAATTGTTATTATATTAAATGTGCTATTCACAGCTCATTTAGATGCAAAAGAGCATATTGTAATAGAATGGCATGATATCATTTATATTGTAAGACTTGCTTTATTAGGGGGATTTCTATTTTGGGGTACAAAGAGATTGGACAAGCATTTTAGAGAAACAGATGAAAAAGACAAGAAAAAGAAAAAAATAATATTAGTGATAGCTTGTGTAATTTATGTGATATTAAATATTTTATGGGTTGCCTTAGTGAGAATAGGAGTAGGTGGAGATCAAGTACATGTTTGCAATTTAGCTCAAACTTTCTATAGAGGGGACTTAACAGAATTTTTGCCCAATGTAACTTATGCAGGAATTCCTCTGAGTGAATATGTGCAAGGATACACACAGCAAATTGGTTTAGCGTTTATATTCAATCTATGTTTTAAAATATTTCATACAGATTTGTACGTTGTTGTATTAAGATTAATCAATATTGGATGTAATTGTTTAACAGTTTATGGTTTATATAAAATTAGCCAGCAAATACATAAAAAGCATCCAACGAATAAAGTATTATTATTTGCTTTGAGTCTTACCTTCTTTCCTCTAATTATACTTTCTAATTTTATTTATGGAGATGTCCCAAGTTTACCATTATGCTTGTTTAGTGTGTATTTTATGATGAAATATACGGAAAGCAAAAAGTGGCAATATGCTATGGTATCGTCCATTCTTATGATGATAGCTTATATGATGAGAATGAATAGTTCGATTTTTATTATTGCAACAGTAATGTATTTGCTATTTTATATGTGCAAAGAGTTCAAACAAAAAATAAGGAAAGAGAGAGCATTGAATTTTGCAGTGATAATAGCATTTATTGTAATTTCTATAGTACCAACTACTTTAGTGAAAAGTTACTATATTCATAAATTAGGACTAGATAGTACTAAAACATATCCAACGATTAGTTATTTTTGGATGGCAATGGAAGAAGGACCAAGAGCTAATGGTTGGTATAAGGAAGAAATAGGAGAATATGCACTTAAAAATCCAGAAGAAGCAAAAGACGAGTATCCTAATAAAATAAAAGAAAGGGTAACCTATTTGATAGAAAATCCAGGTTATACATTTCAATTTTATACAGATAAAATTGCCTCTATGTGGGCAGAGAATACTTATGCAACAGTATGTAGTAATCTTTCCAAAGAAAATGATCCATTAGAAAATTTGAGTAGGCCATTAGAATTTTATCAAAAAGCAATTCTATTAGTTATTACAACTTGTAGTTTAATTGTATTAATACAAAATAGAAAAAACTTATCATTAGAGGTATTGTTTTTAATTACTATTTTTATAGGCGGATTTGCATTTCATATTTTATGGGAAGCGAAATCCCGATATATTATTCCATATATTATTGTGCTGATGCCTGTGGCGAGTATTGCCATTCAGAAGTTTACAAGAAAGCAAATCAATTAAAGAAAACATCTTGCTTTTTTATAATTTTTATGCTATTATATATAAGGCTTAAAAAAGCCATCTACCTTTTACTTAGTCTAAGGGACGCAAACTAACAAAATCTAAATAACAAGTTATTAAGATTTTGTAATATTTGCATAACTAATTTGCTAAAGTATAACTTAACTGTAATTCGCTTTGCTCAAACAGTTAAGAAATCTACGTCAAGTGCTATACAGCACTTTCCTAGAACTTAGAAAAATACAATCTCCAAACTTAGTACTCAGTTTAAGGCAAATAAAAATAAGGAGGAAACAAAAATGACAAAGGAAAGAAAACAAAAAATTATTGAAACTCATAGAAGAGATGACAAAGATACTGGGTCACCAGAAGTTCAAATCGCTCTTTTAACAGAAAGAATTAATGAATTAACAGCACACTTAAAAGTTCACATGAAAGACAATCATTCTAGAAGAGGACTTTTAAAAATGGTAGGTGCAAGAAGAAACTTGCTTAACTACTTAGCTAAAAAAGATATCCAAAGATACAGAGATATTGTTGAAAAATTAGGTTTAAGAAAATAAAAAGCAAAAATGGGCATTTCTACATTACAAAGTAAATGCCCATTTTGTCAATTATTTTAAAGTCGTATTTTAGGATAAAAAAGAAAATTTTAGCTATACTAAATTAGACTAAAGCAATATTAAATTAGAATGTAGCTTGTATTATGAACTATAAATCAAAGTAGCTTATAATAGAGGTTACGCTAATTTTGTATTGTTTTAAATATTACGAACTAATAAATTCTAACTAACAAGTTGTTAAGAATTTATGAGGTTCGCATACTTAATTTCTACTTTAAGTACATATTACATATGTACTTTCCTAGAACTTAAGCAATTTTAAAGACAAGTATTTGTCGGGAAGGAAAAAATTATGTTTAAAATGTATAAAACAGAATTAGCAGGAAGAAAATTATCAATCGAAACAGGAAAAATTGCAGAACTTGCAAATGGAAGTGTTATGGTTCGCTATGGAGAAACTGTTGTTATGGTCAATGTAACATCAGCAAAAGAACCAAAGGAAGGAATTGACTTTTTCCCATTATCAGTAGATTATGAAGAAAAACTATATTCCGTAGGAAAAATCCCAGGAGGATTTACTAAAAGAGAAGGAAAACCAGCTGATAAAGCTATTTTAACTTCAAGAGCTATTGATAGACCATTAAGACCATTATTCCCAAAGGACTTTAGAAATGATACTTGTGTAGTAGCAACTGTATTATCAGTAGAGCCTGATAATAGCCCAGAAGTCTGTGCCATGATTGGTGCATCAGCTGCACTATCTATTTCTGATATTCCATTTGGTGGACCAACAGCAGCTGTGGCTGTTGGATATGTGGATGATCAAATTATAATCAATCCTACTTTAGCACAAAGAGAAAAAAGTAGATTAACTTTAACAGTAGCAGGAACTTTAGAGAAAATTACAATGATTGAAGCTGGTGCTGATGAAATTTCTAATGAAATTATGTTAGAAGCAATTAAACAAGCACATGTGGAAATTAAAAAGATTTGTAACTTTATTATAGATATCAAAAATGAAATCGGAAAACCAAAATTTGAATATAAATCATTTATAACCGATCCAGAAGTATATGCAGAAATTAAAGAAAATTTTGAAGATAGAATGTATCAAGATGTACAAGCTATTGATAAGACTATAAGAGATGCCAATGTAGAAAAAATTACAGAGGACATTACTGCTTACTTTGTAGAAAAATATGGAGAAGAAGTAGCAGAAGAAAAGAAAACTGATATTGCAGATAGTGTACATGACTTAGAAAAAGCATGTGTTAGAAAAATGATTTTAGAAGAGCATAAACGTCCAGATGGAAGAGCAATTGATCAAATTAGACCTTTATCTTGTGAAGTAGGACTTCTTCCTAGGGTACATGGAAGTGCCATTTTTACAAGAGGACAAACTCAAGTTATGTCTATTGTAACATTAGGTATGAAAAGTGAAGAACAAATGCTAGATGGATTAGATGAAGAAGATGCAAAAAGATATATGCATCAATATAACTTCCCATCATACAGTGTAGGAGAGGCAAGACCTTCAAGAGGTCCAGGAAGAAGAGAAGTAGGACATGGAGCATTAGCTGAAAAAGCATTAGTTCCAGTTATTCCATCAGAAGATGAATTTCCATATGCCATTCGTGTTGTATCAGAAGTTTTATCTTCTAATGGTTCTACATCACAAGCAAGTATTTGTGGAAGTACTTTGGCATTAATGGATGCAGGTGTTCCAATTAAAAAGCCAGTAGCAGGAATTTCAACAGGTTTAGTAACAGACAAAAATGACCCAAGTAGATATATTATGCTTACTGACATTCAAGGAATTGAAGATTTCTTTGGAGACATGGATTTCAAAGTTGGTGGGACCAAAGATGGTATTACTGCTATTCAAGTAGACATTAAAATTGATGGACTAACATATGATATTATTAAAGAAGCATTTGAAAGAACAAAAATAGCAAGAGACCATATTTTAGATGATGTTATGCTACCAGTTATTAATCAGCCAAGAGAAGATATTTCAAAATATGCACCAAAAATTATGACAACAGTGATTAGAACAGATAAGATTAAAGATGTTATCGGACCTAGCGGAAAAATGATTAATAAAATCATTGAAGCAACTGGTGTTAAAATTGACATCTCAGATGACGGAAAAGTATTTGTTTATGGAACTGATACTGATAGTTGCCAAAAAGCAATGGACATGATTTTAGATGTTTCAAAAGTAATTGAAGCAGGAAATATCTATACAGGAAAAGTTAGTAGAATTATGAACTTTGGAGCTTTTGTAGATTTGGGTGGAGGAAATGAAGGTTTATTACACATTTCTAAAATTTCTAGCAAAAGAGTTGAAAAAGTAGAAGATGTATTAAATGTAGGAGACGAAGTTACTGTTAAAGTTTCTGAAATCGACGACCAAGGCAGAATTAACTTGAATATGAAAGATTTAGAGGCTCATTCTTAATATTAATTATAAATATTAACTAATCTATATCTAGTATCTTTTCTTTTTCTCGTACGCTCATCTCATTGGCGTATGGACCTTGAAATAAATTGGTCTTGAATAAGAACTTTGCTCTATGGAACTGTTCTAAGCAAATGTTCCTCGACTGCTCGAAATGCGAAAAGATACTAGAATATAGAATAGAAAATCATAACTTATTAAGAATTACTTAAATCCGTGAATAAAAGTTGCAAAAAGAAAATAGCAATAGTATAATTGATAATGTAAAATATCAATTAGAAAAAATAAAGAGGAGATAGAAATGCAATATCTATATATTATACAACAAGCATTAGTATGGACCGTTACAGTATTTTGGATATATCAACTAGTCATTAGTGTTTGTTCGTTAATTAAGTTAAAAGATAAGCCAATGTTGGTGAATAAAAATCATCGCTTTATGGCGATTATTCCAGCACATAATGAAGAAAATGTTGTGGCAGAATTAATAGAAAGTTTGAAAAAACAAGATTATCCAGAAGAATTATATGATATTTATGTCATTGCAGATAATTGTACAGATAATACAGCAGAAATTGCAAGAAATGCAGGAGCAATTGTTTATGAAAGATTTGACCCAGAAAAGAAAACAAAAGGGTATGCTTTAAACTGGTTTTTAAAGCAAAAAATCGAAGAGGATGCTCCATATGATGCTTTTTGTATTTTTGATGCAGATAATATTGTAGATAAAAACTTTATTAAAAATATGAACAAAAAACTTTGCCAAGGTGAAGATGTTGTGCAAGGATATAGAGATATCAAAAATCCAACAGATAACTGGATTACATCAGGATATGCTATTTTCTATTGGACAATGAATCGTTTTTATCATTTGGCAAGATACAATGTAGGTTTATCTCCATTAATTAATGGAACTGGATTTATGGTGAAGTTTGATGTTGTAAAACCAGATGGATGGGATACCAAAACATTAACAGAAGATATTGAATTTTCTTTAAAAAGAATTATAAAAGGAAAGAAGTTAGGATGGGCGACAGATGCAGTTGTATATGATGAACAGCCTCTAGAATTTATGCAAAGTTGGAAACAAAGAAGTAGATGGACAGTTGGACATATACAATGTATGAAGGAGTATACAAAGCCACTAGCAACCGCAATTGGAGAACATAAGACAGTGATGAATTTTGACGGTTTCTTATATATTATTGGTAGTATCCCTATGTTTATTGCAACATTGGTTCTGTTGATCCTAAATTTTATCATGTATGCTGGCCACGGTATGACAAGTACCGATTTGACAATTAATATTTTTAGATATATTATACCAACATTTTTCTTGCCAATTGGTACAGCAGTGCTCATCATGTTATTAGATAAAAGACCAATTAGACCAATGATAAAAGGATTACTATGTTATCCTTTATTCTTAGGTTCATGGTTACTAATTAACTTTAAATGTTTATTTAAACGTGATACAACTTGGGATAAAATTGAACATATTAGAAAAATTAATATTGGAGAAGTTTCCGCTGAAAAAGTGGAAAATTAAAATAAAGGGGGCACAAACTAAGAATTTTAAATAGTGGTGCCCTTTTTATTTAGTAAAAGAAATAATAAAGGGAGCAAGGAATGAACAAAATAGTAAAAAGGATTATAATTGGTATGATAATAATATTATTAGTTGTTTTAATTGCATTGTTAGGAATTAACTTTTTTGTGATAGCAAAAACGAAAAGTAAGATTTTAACAGAGGAACAGGCAAAAGAACTAGAAGATGTAGATTGTATTCTAGTTTTAGGAGCAGGCATATGGGGAGAGAATCCAAGTCCAATGCTAGAAGATAGATTACTACAAGGAATTTCTTTGTATCAAAATGGAGTTTCTCAAAAAATCATTATGAGTGGTGACCATGGAAGTGACAATTACGATGAAGTGAATGTTATGAAAAGATATGCAACTGAAAGAAATGTAAAATCGGAAGATATTTTCATGGATCATGCTGGTTTTTCCACCTATGATAGTATGTACCGTGCAAAAGATATTTTTGAGGCAAAAAAGATTGTAATTGTAACACAAAAATATCATATGTACAGAGCAATCTATGTGGCGGAACAATTAGGCATGGAAGCATATGGTGTAAACTCTGACCCTCAAACATATGCAGGACAAACTATGAGAGATTTAAGAGAAATCCTAGCAAGAGATAAAGACTGGTTTAAGTGCATTATAAAGCCAAAGCCAACTTATTTAGGTGACACAATTCCGGTGAGTGGTAATGGAGATGCGACGAATGATAAATAATTTAGAATGAACCCGTTTACAAAAACAGCAAAAAATGATATAACCATAGGTGTAAACGGAGGGATAAAATGAAACAATTACTTGCAAAAATAAAAACGAAACATTTACATATTGCAATTATCATTTTAGGAATTGCATTTATTAGTCTAGCAGCTTTTCACCCAGACATTTGGTTTGATGAGAGCTATTCAGTAGCAATTGCAAAGCACAACTTTGCAGACATTTGGACAATTACAGGAAACGACGTACACCCACCAGTATATTATTGGATGCTACATATTGTTTTCTTGATTTTTGGAAATAATGTTACAGTTTTTAGACTATTTTCTGTGTTATCAATAGTAATTATGGGCATTATGGGATATACCCATATTCGCAAAGACTTTGGAGAGAAAACAGGATTTTTATTCACCTTTTTAGCGTATTTTATGCCAGTTATGTGTACTTATAGTCAAGAAATTAGAATGTATTCATGGGCATGCTTATTTACTTTTGTCATGAGTATTTATGCTTATCGCTTTTATCAAAACTTAAAGAATAATGAAACTAAACATAAAATGAAGAATTTAATTGTATTTGTTATATTTAGTATCATTTGTTGTTATACACATTATTATGCTCTTATTACTGCATGTGTAGTTAATTTGCTACTTTTAATTTATGTGATTAAAAATAGAAAAAATTGCAAAGCAGATTTTCGTAACTTCCTCATCTTAGCAGGAATTCAAATTCTTTTATATATTCCATGGTTGGGATACCTATGGAAACAAATTACACATGTAGGTGGAGGATTTTGGATTGGGGTTGGCATCAATACATTAGTAGAAGTTCCAAGTTTCCAATTTAGAAGACAATTAGACACTAATTTTGCTTTTAATACTCACACTATTGTTTCACTAGTAGCATCTCTTTTGATGTATGCTTATATCATTTATTGCATGTATCGTGCGAAAAAGGAAAAAGATACCATGAAACCTGGTGTTTTGGCTATGGTTGTATATTTGGGAGTAATCGGTATTTATTTAATACCAACCTTTATTTCACCAGTACTATTTTCACGATATTTATTTGCTATGACAGGAATTTATCTTTTTGCACTTGCCTTTTTCATGGCAAAGGAAAAAAGAAAATGGGTGACATGCTTTATCTGTATTGCTATTGTACTATTGGGAACATGGAGCAATATGACAAACATAGCAATTAACTATGATGAAAGTAATATGAAACAAATTGAATACATGAAAGAAAGAATTGAGCCAGATGACATTATTATTTATTCTAATATAGGGAATGGCGGAGTAATAGCAGCTTTCTTCCCTGAGAATAAGCAGTATTTTATTAATGGTGCACATTGGGATGTGGAAGAAGCATATAAATCTTATGGACCTGGAATGGAAACGATTTATGATTGGAAAGAAGTTTTGAAAGATTATCATGGCAGAATTTGGCTAGTGGATTCTGAAAATTTAGGACTATATCATGATGAATTTGAAAAAGAAGGAATGAAGGTGCTAGCAGGACCAGAAAGGTTTGATACCAGGTATCAAGATTATATTTACAATCTAATCTTATTAGAAAAAGAGTAATAGTTGAAAATAAAAGGGATGTAACAAATGGAAAAAGTAATCTACTAAAACTGTTAATAGTCAGTTTTTAGAAGAGTATCATGGTAAAATTATTTTAATTGACAGTGAGGAAACTGCTACATGTCAAGATATGGCTAATCAATACCAATTAAAAGAAATAGAGAAGAAACGAATTCAAATTAAATATAGAGGAATGGTATATTATATTATCATTTTAGAAAAATAAGAAAGGAAGAAAAATATGCTTCTTGATAATTTAGCAAATAATATCGCTAATAACTTAGGTTATAATAGTGAGGATATAAAAGTATATGCTTTTATTGGTCCTTCGGGTACAGGAAAAAGCTATCGTGCCCAAATGGTGGCAAGCGAGAATAATATTGCTTATATTATAGATGATGGTTTGTTAATTAACGAAAATGATGTAATTGCAGGAACTTCAGCAAAAAAGGCACCTACGAAAATAGAAACTGTCAAAAAAGCAATATTTGTCAATGATAGTGATAGAAATGAAATGAAAAAGGCGATTCGAAAGAATAAGCCAGAATCTATTTTAATACTAGGTACTTCAGATGGAATGATAGATAAAATTACAGAAAATTTAGGACTTCCAAAACCTTGTAAGAGAATATATATTCAAGATGTAGCAACAGAAGCTGAAATGGAAACAGCCAAGAGAATTCGTACAACACAAGGAAAACATGTTATTCCAGTACCTACCTTTGAAATTAAGAAGGACTTTTCAGGATATATTTTAGACCCATTACAAATTTTTAAATTTAAGGGAAAAGGAACAGATCCATATATTACAGAAAAATCGATTATTAGACCAACATTTAGCTACTTAGGGAATTTTACAATTTCAGATGCTGTATTTCGCCAAATTGCAGAATATTTAGCAAAACGAACAGATGCAATTTATAAGGTGATGAGAACAAGAGTAGAAAGTACTCCAGAAGGACCTAATATTTATATGGAGGTTTCTATCAATTATGGTTATAATATATTAGGAACCTTAAGAACATATAAAGAAAAGATAAAAAGAGAAATTGAAAAATTAACCACTATGAATGTACAGCAAGTTACGATTGTGGCTAAGGGAATTCATATGCCGGAATCAAAGGATTAGTTGATTTTAATACTGGTTCAAGCTGAGTATATTACAACGTTTGACCTTACGTTCGCTTTCATTTTGTAATATAATCAGCTTGAACATATAGAAATGAATTTAAAAGGAGGAAGTAAGATGTCATTTGTTGTAGCAATTGATGGACCAGCAGGAACAGGAAAAGGAACGATTACCAAATTAATAGCACAGGAATTAGGGCTAGTAAATATTGACACAGGTGCTATGTATCGTTGCATTACATTAAAGGCAATAAGAAAAGGGGTAAATTCTTTAGAAAAAAGTGAGGAGTTAATACAAATAGCAAAAGATAGCAATATACATATAGAAAATCATGAGGGTAATCAACAAACCTTTTTAGATGGAGAAAATGTTACAACAGAAATTAGATGCAAAGAAGTAAGTGATTTTGTATCACAACTTTCTTCTATTCCAGAAATTCGCGAAGTAGTGGTGAAATTGGCAAGAAATATGGCAGAAGGAAAAGATGTTATTATGGAGGGAAGAGACATTACAACAGTGATATTTCCAGAAGCACAAGTAAAAATTTATTTAGATGCTGATGTTGAAGAAAGAGCAAAACGTAGATTTAAAGAAAACCAAGAAAAGGGAATACTAGGAAGCTATGAACAGGTTTTAGAAAATGTAAAAATGAGAGACTATAATGATATGCATAAAAAAGTAGGAGCTTTGAAAATAGCAGAAGATGCTATTATAGTAGATACTACTAAAATGGCAATAGAAGAAGTAAAAGAGAAAGTGAAAGAAATTATTTTGGAGAGGAGAAAATAAAATGGCCATTTTATTACCGGGAGGAGCAGGATACATAGGAAGTCATACTGCGGTAGAACTTTTAAATGCAGGAAAGGAAATTGCAATTGTAGATAATTTTTCAAATAGTAAACCAGAGGTACTAGATAAAATCAAACAAATTACAGGAAAAGACTTCAAATTTTATGAGTTAGATTATTTAGATAGACAAGCTTTAGAAAAAGTATTTGAAGAAAATCAAATTGAGGCTGTTATTAACTTTGCTGGGTTTAAAGCTGTAGGAGAATCTGTACAAAAACCAATAGAATATTATATGAATAATATAACTGGCGCATTAACAATTTTAGATGTTATGAGAAAATATAATTGTAAGAAATTTATTTTCAGTTCTTCAGCAACTGTTTATGGAGAACCAGAAAGAATACCTTTAACAGAAGAATGTAGAACTGGTGGAACTACGAATCCTTATGGAACTACCAAACTATTTATTGAACAAATTTTAAAAGACACTTATCACTCAGATAATCAATGGGATATTTGCATTTTAAGATATTTCAATCCAGTAGGTTCTCATGAGAGTGGACTAATTGGAGAAGAGCCACAAGGTATCCCAAATAATTTAATGCCATATATCGTAAGGGTGGCAAATGGTCAATTGAAAGAACTATCTGTATTTGGTAATGATTATGATACACCAGATGGAACGGGTGTTAGAGATTATATCCATGTGGTTGATTTAGCAAAAGGACATTTAAAAGCACTAGAAAAAATTGAAAAAGAAGGAAAAGGGTTATATATTTACAATCTAGGAACAGGAAGAGGATATAGTGTTTTAGATATGGTAAAAGCTTTTGAAAAAGCAACAGGACAAAAAGTGCCATATAAAATTGTAGGAAGAAGAGCAGGGGATATTGCAACTTGTTATGCGGAAACAAAAAAAGCAAAAGAAGAGTTAAACTGGGGAGCCGAAAAAAACTTGGAAGATATGTGTAGAGACTCTTGGAATTATATTATGAAAAAATAAAATAGATGCAGTTCAACTATAGCTAAAAGAAATGAAATGACATTTATAGTTCATTTCTTTCTTTTTACGACATTTTATGATAAAATAGGTTAAACTATTGTCATGAACTACTTGAAGTTATATGACCAATTCTATATAATATGCTTAGTGAAAATTTAAGGAAGGTTTTTATAATGAAGAAGGTTCTAAGAAATATATACTTGATTTTAAAAAGAGTTTTTGAATTCCTTATTTCGTTAATATTGTTTGTTGTTTTATTAATTCCTTTTATAGTAATAGCAATAGCTATAAAAATTGAAGATAGAGGACCAGTATTATATAAACAAACCAGAATAGGAAAAAAGAGGAAGCCTTTTCAAATATACAAGTTTAGGAGTATGAAAACAAACCGAAAAGAATTAGATAGTGACATGACTCATGATGAGATGGTAACAAAGGTAGGTAGACTTATTAGAAAGACAAGCCTTGACGAATTACCACAGCTTATTAATATTTTGAAGGGAGAAATGGGGTTTATTGGACCAAGACCATGGATACCAGAATATTATGAGTGGTTTACTGAAGAACAAAAAAGAAGGAGTGATGTGTTACCAGGAATTACTGGACTAGCACAGGCTAAGGGAAGAAATAACATCAACATATTTAAGAAAATAGAGTATGATTTAGAATATGTTGATAATGTTAGTTTATTCATGGACTTGAAAATTATATGGCTAACAATGAAAGAAGTATTTGCAACAACAGGAGCAGAAGCATCGGAAACAGAAATAAAAGCAGAAATAGAAGATTTAAGAAGAAACAATAATGAGATGCAACAGTTATAAAGTATAAGGAGAAAAAATGAAAAAAGTATTATTTACTGCAACTGTAGATTCACATATTTTATTATTTCATCTACCATATTTAAAATATTTTAAAGAACAAGGATTTGAAGTGCACGTAGCAACAGGTGGGGATGAAGAAATACCATATTGTGATAAAAAAATCAAAATTTCTTTTGAAAGAAGTCCTTTAAAGCTAAAAAATATAAAGGCTATTCGACAGTTGAAACAAATTCTAGAAGAAGAAAAATATGATATTATCCATACACACACTCCTATGGGGAGTGTGATTACTAGGTTGGCAGCAAAAGAAACTAGAAAGAAGAATCATACAAAAGTAATCTATACAGCACATGGTTTTCATTTTTACAAAGGAGCTCCAAAAATGAATTGGATAGTATTCTATCCAATCGAAAAGTATTTATCTAAATATACAGATACCATTATTACCATTAATGAAGAAGATTATCAAATAGCAAAAAAGAAATTTCATGCTTCAAAAACATATTTAGTGAATGGAGTAGGAATTAGTAAAGAAAAATTTGACATCCATGTTTCGGAACAAGAAAAAGAAACTTTACGTAAAGAATTAGAACTAAAAGACACAGACTATGTTATTTTATATGTGGCAGAATTAATAAAAAGAAAAAATCAAACTATGCTAATACAAACTATTAAAAAGCTAGAAGAACAGTTGCCAGATGTAAAAGTGTTATTAGTAGGAAATGGAGCATTAACTGAATTTTATCAAGAGATGATTCAAAAACTTAAGTTACAAGATAAGATAAAATTATTAGGCTTTAGAAAAGATGTACCAAAGCTTATGCGAATTGCTAATATGTATGTTTCAACATCTAGACAAGAAGGTCTACCTGTTAATATTATGGAAGCAATGGTAAGCAATATTCCTATGGTTGTAACAAATTGTAGGGGAAATAGAGATTTAATACAAGATGGAAAAAATGGATATTTAGTAGAAATAGACAATACAGAAGAATTAAAAGAAAAAATATTATATGTTTATCAGCATTATGAAGACGAGCAAGAAAAGTTGAAAATAAATCATGAATTAATAAAAGACTATCTTCTAGATAATATTATGCAAGAAATGATAAAAATTTATACAGAAGTAACAAACGAGGGAGAAGATAATGGAATATAAAAAAGTTTCAGTCATAATGGGAGCATATAACTGTGAAAAGTATATAGCAGAGAGTATAGAATCAATTATAAATCAAACATATTCTAATATAGAACTAATTATTTGTGAGGACGGTTCAAGTGATAAGACATATGAAATTGCAAAAGCATATGCTGAAAAATATCCTGAAAAAATTATATTATTGAAAAATGAAAAGAACATGGGTTTAAATTATACTTCAAATAAATGCATAAAGCAGGCAACAGGCGTATATATTACAAGACAAGATGCAGATGATACTTCATCATTAACAAGAATTGAAAAAGAGGTAGAAGTCTTAGAAAATAGTCACGATATTGCTTTTGTAGGATGTAATATGACCTATTTTGATGATAAGGGACAATGGGGAAAAAGCTGTATAAAAGAAAATATAACAAAGGATGATTTGGTGCATGGTGCGCAGTTTAGTCATCCAACTTGTTGTATTAGGAGAGAAATTTTAGATGAAGTAGGCGGTTATACAGAAGACAAAAGACTTCTTAGAGTAGAAGATTATGACTTATGGTTTAAAATATATGCCAAAGGATATAGAGCATATAACTTAAAAGAATTTTTATATCAATATAGAGAGGACGAAGAGGCAATTCAAAAGAAAAAATTTAAATATAGAATTAATGAAATGTATGTCAGATTTATAGGATATAAAAGGCTACATATGCCTATTACAAAATATATTTATATATTTAGACCAATTATTGTGGGTTTACTTCCAAGACCTGTGTATAAGAGATTACATAGAAGAAAATTGAAAAGGGAGATGCAAAATGTCTAAAATAAAAGTATTGGAGTTTGTTGGTTCAATGAACTGTGGTGGAGCAGAAACTATGCTCATGAATATTTTTAGAAAATTTGACAAAGAAAAATATGAATTTACTTTTATGGTAAACATACAAGAAAAGGGTTGGTATGATGATGAAATTTTAGCGTTAGGCGGTAAAATCGTAAGAATTAATAAGATACAAAATGGGAGACTTAACCAATATATAAATTATCTTGCAAATTTATTTATAGAAGGCAATTATGATGTTGTTCATGCCCACACTTTTTTACATTCGGGTTTTGTAATGAAGGCTGCCAAAAAAGCAGGTATCAAAGTTAGGATTACACATTCCCATAGTGCAATGGATCATTTTGAAAAAAGTATGAAATATAAATTTAAGAAAAAATACTTGCAAAATCTAATACTAAAAAATGCGAATTATTTATTAGCCTGCTCTACAGAAGCAGGTGAGTGTTTATTTGGAAAACAATTTCAAACAAGAGGGAGAATAGTAAAAAACTCTATCAGAATAGACGAGATAGAAAAAATTACGGATAGTAAAAATTTAAAAGATGAATACAATATTCAGGAAAGTGAACTGATATTAGGTCATATAGGAAGATTTGTAGAAATAAAAAATCATCAATTTCTATTAGAAATTGCTAAAACTTTAAAGGAAAAGAATATATGTTTTAAGATGTTTCTTATAGGAAATGGAGGACTTTTTGAAAAAGTACAAGAACAATGCAACCAATTAGGATTAAAAGATAATATTATTTTTACAGGAATTAGAGATAATGTATATGAATATATTAATATGTTTGATATATTTTTACTGCCTTCTTTATATGAGGGCTTACCATTAACGGCAATAGAAGCACAAGGATTTGGTGTAAAATCTTTAATTTCAGACAAGGTATCTAAAGAAGTGGATTTACACATTGACTTAGTGAAATTTTTACCAGTTGATGAAAAGGTTGAGATATGGACAGAAGAAATTATAGAGCAAAGTAAAAATAAGATTTATAAAAACAAAGAACAGGGAATTAGTGCATTAAAACGTGAGGGATATGGGGTAGAAAGTACCATAGAAGCACTTACTAACATATATAATGGAGATGGAGGAAAGTTTTGAATTTAGACAAACTGAAAGAACACTTTAAAAAAAATATTGCAATATATATAGCAATTATAATCGCTGCAATTCCAGCAATTATTGGATATTTTTGGACACCTAGGCAAGGATATGACTTATATGAATACTATAGCTGGATGCAAAAGATGAATACTTTTAATATGCAAGACTTAGTTAGCTATTTTATTTACAGAGGTGAGCCTGTTGTTATGCTATACTTTTATGTTATAGCAAAAATAGGAAATTTTCAGTTATTGCAGGTTTTACCAACCTTTCTTTTTTATTTTATAGCTTTTTATATGTTGATAGATTATGCTAAACAAAAAGAAATTTCATATAAGAAGGTTGCTTTAGTAGCTATAGTGCTAATAGCATTGGTAGAATACATATACATTATGGGGTGCTTTAGATATACTTTAGCATATATCATATTTGCATTAGCTTTATATTTAAATTATATGAAAAAGAAAAAAGGAATAGGTATAGCACTATTATACATTATTCCATGTTTTATACATCTTTCAGCTTTTATTTTTTTAGCTTTGAGAATAGTTGCGTTGATAAAAAATAAAAAAGTTTTAATTACCATTATTAGTATTATAGCAGTTGTATTAATATTTCCACAACCATTTGTAGAATTTGCAAAACAAATATTGGGAGAAAATAGCTTAATAAATAAAATAAATTATTATTTTATAGAAAGTAGAAGTGAAATACAATTAAGTCTCCAATATTTCTTTAGAATAGCACAAAATTTATTTTTAATTTTAATAAGTTTATATTATGACTGGCGCCATAAGAAAGAAAATCCATTTAAAGATTATAATAAATTTTTAAATTTAATGTTAATAGTAGTCATACTAAGTACACCATATCAAGCAATGCTTGTAAGATTTACAGATATGCTTTTAATGTTGATGTTACTTAAAATGTTGGCATTATTACATAGCTTAAAAGAGAAAAAAGAAAAGTGCTTTTTTTATGGATGTTTATGGCTATTTATTATAGCAGGCATTAGAATTCAAATACCTGTATTTGGATTAATGTATATGGTACAATAAAAAGAGAAGAAGGGAACGAATTAAGATAAATGGAAGATTTAATAACAGTATTTACGCCAACTTATAATAGAGAACATACATTAAAAAAATTGTATCAATCATTGCAAAAGCAAACGAATATGACCTTTGAATGGGTGATAGTAGACGATGGCTCGGAAGACAATACAGAAGAGTTAGTGCAAAAGTGGATATTAGAAGAAAAGAATTTTCCAATTATCTATTTTAAAAAAGAAAATGAAGGAAAACATACAGCAATTAATAAAGGGTTAGACTTGGCAAAAGGCAAGATGTTTTTTATAGTAGATTCAGATGATTATTTGACAGAAGACGCAATAGAAAAGATTATCAAAGATGAAAAGACAATACAAAATATGCAAGATAAATTTGCGGGCATTGCGATGAGCAAAGGATTTACTAATACAGAATTAGTAGGTACTACATTTAAAGGAGAATATGTTGACGCTACTTCACTAGAAAGAAAAAAATATAATATTAATGGAGACAAAGCAGAAATTTTCTATACAGAGATATTAAAACAAAATAGATTTCCAAAATTTGAGGGAGAAAGATTTGTAACAGAGGCGTTAGTATGGAACAGAATTGCTAAACAGGGGTATAAATTAAGATGGTTTCAAGACATTATCTATATATGCGAATATTTAGGAGATGGCTTAACACAGAATATTGAAAAAGCATATAGAAATAGTCCAAAAGGTTTTTTGACATATACTAGTGAATTGCTAACAATATATAAATGGAATTTAGTAGAAAAAATACGTTATATTTCTTATTATGAATATATTTTTCGAGAAAAATATACAGAAAAAGAAATATGTGAACAATTACAGATACACTTAATTTTGTTAAAGATATCAAAATTAGTAAGAAGATTAATAAAGAGAGGGCAAAGTATTTAATGGAAAAAGTATCAATTGTTATTCCTATGTATAATAGTGGACATACATTAACAAGATGTTTGGATTCTATTATAAATCAGAACTATCAAAACTTGGAAATTGTGTTAGTAGATGATGGGTCAACAGATAATACAAAAGAAATAGTAGAACAATATATGAAGAAAGACCCAAGAATTATATATATATACAAAGAAAATGGTGGAGTAAGTTCTGCAAGAAATAGAGGAATAGAACATATTAGCGGAGATTTTGTTACTTTTATAGACCCAGATGATATGTTAGCAGAAGATGTCATCAAAGACATGAAGAATATGATTGAACAAAACAAATGTGATTTTGTGAGATTTAATTATTATCTAAGTAATGAGCAAAACTTAAAAATGTCTGTAGGAAAGAACCTTTTTCAAGAAGATACCTTAGTGAAGAAAGAAGAGTTGCAAGAAGAAGTATTAGAGTCTATAATAGAAGGAAAACTATCAACTTTTGTATGGATATTAATGATAAGAAGAGAATTCTTAGAAAAGATTAATCTTTTTAATGAAAAAGTAGACTATATGGAAGATAAGTTATTTTATATAGATTTATTTTCAAAGTCTCAAAGTTACTTTTTATCCAATAAATGCACATATTTCTATTTCTTTAAAGAATTTGAAAATAGAAGTATAGAATTTTGGGAAAAGTATTTAAAAAATATAAATATAGTATATACTGAAATGGTAAAGATTTTAGAACATAATGGAAAAAATAATACAAAATTAAAAGACAAAATTAGTATTACAGGACTAAGTTTATATAATGAAGTAATTTATAAAATATATTGTAAAGACAACAAAGTGGATATAGAAAAATTATGGAAAAAATGTGAAATCACTAAGAATTGTAACCTGAAAAATGTTTCTGGTATTTCAAAATTTAGTAAACAATGTTTAAAACTATTCTATAAGCAAAAATATGCTAAAATGAAATTGCTATATCAAATAAAAAAGGTATTAAAAAGTAGATAACAAGGAGCAAGAATATTGGAATGGAAGAAATAAGAAAAACGAAAATAGCAATAGTTTCAACAATGAATTTACCTACACCTGCTATTAGAGGGGGAGCTGTAGAAACTCTAACCACCCATTTAATAGAAGAAAATGAAAAACAAATAAACTTTGATATTGATTTATATACAATTTATGATGAAAAACTAAAAGAATATTCTTATCAAAAAACGACTATTATACCAATTAAAGTAAACTTGATGGAAAAATGGTTTCAAAAGCTTATTAATTTAAAAAATAGACTTTTTGGGAAGCTACCAACATATAATATCTCTTATACAAAACTAGCTAGAAAGATAAAAAAACAAGTTTATGATTTAATTGTTATTGAGAATAATATGTTTGTATATAAAATAGTTCAGAGAAATGTAGCTGTACCACTGGTTTATCATATCCACAATGATTTTAATGAAGTAGACAAGACAAAAGAAAATTACAAACAAGTTGCGCAAACAGCAAAAAAGATATTAACAGTTAGTAATTATATCAAAAATAGATGTAATTCAGTGATAGATATGAAAAATGTAGAAGTTTTATATAATTGCATAGATGATCAAAAATATCAAAAAAGTGATACAATTAATATGAGAAGTAAGTACCAAATAGAAGACAATGCGATAGTAGTTGGTTATGTGGGAAGAATCACACAGGAAAAGGGAATATTAGAACTAATAAAGGCTATAAAAAAAGTAAAGACGGAAAAAAACATAAAACTACTAATTGTAGGAGCACAATGGTATTCAGCATTAATCATAGACGATTATATGAAACAAATAGCTGAAGAAATAAAAGGAATTGAAGATAAAATTATTTTTTTGGGATATATAGAGCAAGAGAATATGGCAAATATTTATGAAATAATGGATATAGTTGCAGTGCCATCATTATGTGAAGAAGCCTTTGGCTGTGTAGCTATAGAAGCTATGGCAATGGGAAAACCAGTTGTAGTAGCTGAATCAGGAGGACTTCCAGAGATCGTAAAAGAAAGTTTTGGATTTGTTATACCAAAGGATGAAAAATTTACGGAAAACTTGGCAAAAAAATTAGAAATATTAATAAATGATGAAGAACTACGTAAAGAATATGGAAAACAAGCAAAAGATGAATTTGAAAATAACAAAGATTATCATAAAGAACAATATTTTAGAAATTTTGTTGATTTAATAAGCAAATAAAATTTGGAGAAAAAATGAGAAAAGAAAATTCGATTAGAAATGTAATAGTAGCAGTTACTTTGAGCATTATTACTACTTTAATAGGGCTTATAGCCCAAAAGATATTTATTCAATTATTAGGAGAAATTTATTTAGGACTTAATGGGCTATTTAATAATATTATTTCTATGCTTTCGATTGCAGACTTAGGAATAGGCGCTGCAATTGTATATAATTTATATAAGCCAATAGCAGAGGAAAATAAAGAACGAATTGCAACTTTAATGAACTTTTATAAGAAAAGTTACCGTATTATAGCAATAGTTATTTTAATATTGGGTCTTTGTATTATGCCATTTCTAAATAATATTGTTGATGGAGAAGATATACAAGCTATCAAAGTTAATATTTATATCGTTTTTGGTCTGTTTTTAATAGATACCATAGCTTCTTACTTATTAACTTATAAAAGGTCTATGCTATATGCAAATCAAAAAAACTATATTATTAATTTAGTTCATATTGGATATATTGTAATTTTAAACATATTACAAATTATTATTTT
>JAAWNJ010000024.1 GCA_022798895.1 Clostridia bacterium
TCCATCTTGCACTGCTGGTGTTCCATCTCCATTATATGTGTATTCTACATTTCCTGTACCTCCATTTGGTACTACTTTAAAGCCTCCTGGAACAGTTATTGGATTTCCATTTTTATCTTCTACTGTGGTATTGGTATCTTGTATTTTATCAATAACACCAACTATAGTTGGTTCCTCTACTGGTGGCTCTGGTTGGTCTGGTGGATTTGTTGTATTATCTCCATTTCCACTTCCTCCATTATTGCCACCTCCTGTACTATTTCCATATTCATCTTTTAGCATATTTACTAAGTTTCCTAACTCATCTTGCTCCTTTTGCATTCCTGCTTCTGTTTCATTTTTTGCTTGCTTTGCTAACTTGATAATTCCATTATCTCCAAATACATAAGTTAATGTTATTCCTGCTAAGATTAATAAAACTACTATTGTTACAACTAATGCCACTAATGTGATACCAGATGTTGAAATTTTACTGCTTACAGATGTTTTGGCGTAATGTGCTACTTCTCTCCTTACTTTTTTCATTTCTTGATTCTTTCGCATTTTTTTCCTCCTTTATTTCTTTTGCACACCAAAAAGACAGGCTATTTTTTTATAGTCTGTCTCTTTTCTACCATTAATAAAGGCTTTTGTGCCCTTTTGTTTTTCTATAAGATTACTTGTGTGTACAGTCTCTAAGGTTGTAGCCTTTATCATCTTTAGTGTGCTCCTTTGTTTTTTACTTGAGTATATTTTAACCTATCTTTTTGCAAAAGTAAATAGTTTTTTATGAATTATAGAAGAATTCCAGGATTCCATTATAAATTCCCCAGGCAAGTCTATCCTGATATACATCTGTTAAAAGCTGCTGTTCTTCTTCCTTATTAGATAAAAAACCGCATTCTACAATAGAAATTGGAATTTCTACATGTTTCATGATATAGACTGTATCTAATTTCATAGCAACTCTTTTATTTTCTTTTTGTATAGCCTCATTTAAGTTAGATTGCAGGCTTTTAGCTAAGTTTGTACTTTTTTCATCATTTTGTTTATAGAAGCATTGCCATCCCCAGTATTGCTCTTGTGGAATTTTATTTAAATGAATAGATACAAAAATATCTGCTGAGCTTTCATTTCCAATTTTTACTCGATTATGAATATCTGATATCTTTTTCTCTCGTAAAGTGGTTTTGTCTAAGTCATAAATGGCATTTTCGTCACTGCGTGTGAGAATTACTGTGGCACCTGATTGTTCTAATAAGCTTTGTACCTTTAATGCAATTTTTAAGTTAGTTTCCGCTTCTGTTGTACCAGAACTTGATTGTGCTCCCTCATCAGGTTTTCCGATGTCCTGCATCTAATACAATCACCTTATTAGATACTGGAAGACTTACTGTTTGTACTGTCTTGTTTAAATCAGCTTTTTGGAAAGTGAAAGCAAATATAGCTATGAGTAGTAAACCAGTTACTGTAATTAATCTTTTTTTGTTTATAATAATCATAAAAATCACCTTTTCAATTATATTTGAAAAAAGTGATTTTTATGCGTTATTATCTTCTATTTCTTCTATCTTCTGCGTCTCCCCAAGGCGTTCTTCCTTCTTCCTCGTCTCCTTGCTCCACTTCTGATGTTTCTTTCTCTTTCAATTTCCCTTGTGCAATTTCTTCATTTACTTTTTCTTTTGCTTCTTCTAAACTTAATGATTTTTCGCCTATCATATAGTTAAAGATTTGCACAGCTTCTGGTTTTTGATATCCTTCTTGGATTAAGCTTTCTATCAATTCATTTGGATGTTGTATTAAATACATTTCACTATATTCTATACCATCTTCTTTTAGTCCTGTTTGTGCCACTTTTTCATAGGCTGTCGTTTGCCTATCTGGGGTAGCTACACGTGAACGAATAGAAGTAGTCGTATTTACACTATGTGAGTTATAGCTTCTGCCTTGTACTTCTACATCATGAGATAACCATTCTCCATTTTGTCCTTGCCTTGCTTCTTCAATATCTAAATAACCATAAGTATCGATTTTTATATTGATTCTAATATCTCTAATGTCTTTATCTACATTGTTAAGCCCTTTAGTCTTCATGACTTGATGTGGAACCTCTTTTGTAACAGGGTTTCCGTTGTCACCTATGCTAACTGTTTCTTGTCTTAAGGAAGTAGTAGAGTCTTCAAAATACTTTGATTGCTGTGGCTCTCCATTACTATCTATATATTCTGCTTTGACAACACCTTGGTTATCACGATAAAAGTATAAGTTTGGTTCTAGATTTGGATGGTCTTTATATAAATTGCTATTTGCTCTTATCATTAATATATTATGACTTGGTACTTTTTTCCTTTTTGCAATTTGTTCCTTCTGCTTTTCTTCTGGTGTTTTCTCTTCGTCTTCTTGCTCTGCTACTTCTTCTTTCTCTGTTTTTGTGCCATTATCTTTTATAGAAGTTGCTTTTTTTGATGCAATATACTGTCTTTCTTCCCTTGTTAAAACTTTGTCTTCTTTTTCCAATTCTTCTGGCATAACAAAGTCTAGGTCTTCTAGATTTAGCATTTGAACAAGTCTTTCATCAACCTGTTTTAGGCTTTCTATATATTCTGGTAAGAAATGCAATTTTCCCTGTTCATCAACTGTAGCAATTAAAGTATTGGTTTTTCCTGAATACAGTTCATAAGTAGTAGTATTCTCTCTTGCATTTTCAATTTTTGCTACAAAAATATCAGTTTCTGCTAGATTACTTCCTTGAAATACAAAGTCTTTATAGTAATTGATTGTTCCAACTTGTATGTCTTCATTTTCTTTTCCTTGCTCAATTAAATCTCCTATCTCCATCATTTTTTGTAGTATGTCTTTTTCTTTATTTTCTGGCATTTTTTCGTCTCCTTAAATTATAATATGATTCTTTATAAAATGCAAAATATGATAACAGAAGTGCAGTCTGTGCAAGGCGAGGAAAAGCCGAGCGCCTTCCGTTTCTTTCTTTAATTTGCATTTAGCATAATGAAAGAAACGGACATCAAGGACAAACGACGTTATTATATTTTGCATTTATATGTTATTGTTTAAATTCCAAAAGACATTACGAAATCTGTCCCTTCTTTTAACTGCATAACAAAACTCTTTTTCTTAGTTGTTTTATCTTTTCCCGTTGCATCACTTATTGCAATATCATATAAATAAAGACTTCCTTGTTTTTGTGGATTTTCTGCTGCTAATTTGTTTTTACTAAAGAAATGCTTTTTAGCATATGCTTCGAATTCTGCTATTGTCTTGAAATTATTGCTTTTATATGTTGCATCTAGTTTGTTATAAGCATATTGATAATCCTGTTGGTTGATTGCTTCAAAGAATTTTTGAATATTGAATAATACTTTTTCTTCATCTGTTGCTTTATCATATTTTTCTGTAAATTCTGGCAAATCAATTGTGTAAGTATCTAATATTACCTTATATTGCATTGGTGCTGATTCTTGGAAAATATAATAATTGTTTTGACTATCCATACATACATATTGTGTTACATCATTCTTTTGACTAACTTGATAAGATTTTAACTTTACTTCTTGGTAAGTATCTAAGTAGAATAAATATTCTTGCATGCTACTAAATTCTTCTGGCTTTTTGGCATTTTGCATATCATATGATAAGTATAGTTCCCTATTTTTTTCTATAAAATTCTTATAACTTTGTAAATTACCAAATCTCTTTTGACTATAATCTTCATCTAGGCATTGATAGGCAAACTCATTGTGATATAAAGCCCTATTAATATAATTTCCAAATAACTTCGTTACATAAGCTTCTTCATTTTGAGTTTTATCTTGGCATTTATTATATGTCTTATTTTCAATTTTTTCTGTTTTTGCAATATCTACTTTACTATTTTCTGTTATATCTAAATAATTTTTCTTTTGCAGATATTCATAAGGAAATATCGAAAATGTTTTGCTGCTATTATCTACTCTAACCTCTATTGCCAAATCAGCTATTTGAGAAGATGTTTTATCTCTTAAATATCCATATACAAAATAGATATTTTGGTTGTTAGCTACTAACATACCATACATTTTGGTAATATCTATCTCTATTGATTGAGCATTTCCAAATTTCCCTTTTAACCCCTCTTTGGTTATACCAAATTCTTGTATATATTCACTATCTAACAAATTATATACTTGTTCTGGTTGTTCCCCTAATTGATTAAAAGATGTATAATTTTGGTAAAAAGTTTTTACACAATTTTCTACTGCCAAAAACTCACTTCTTGCTAAAACTGCTTTTAATTGGTTAAGTTTTTCTGGTTCAGAAGGGTTTTCTATTTCACTTATGATACTGTTACCATCTTGACGCTTGTTTTCTATATTATTCTTTTGCACTAAAAGAATAACCAAAGTAATTGCTACTAATATCATTAAAATTGTTAATATGATAATTCCCTTTTTCATATAATCTCCCTTCCTTCACTTCAATTTAGCCACCAGTATACCTATAAGCTGCTCTAAAAGTACTTGTCTTTGCACTCAATAACTTTCCTCTATAGTCTTCTCCTCTACTAGTTATAACACAGTAATTTTGGTCTAGACATTTTCCCCCATTCATATAGATATATACGTGTCCACTAATGAAAACAATATCACCTTCTTGCAATTCACTTGGATTTGTTATTTTTTGCCACTGACTTGCATAGGAACTCGTTGTTAACATCCTTTCAAGATCTGCACAAGAGTTATAATTATATTGATTGATTGTCTCTTCATCTACTAAACCTGCTTTCCATAATGATAAACCTATATAAGTTGCACAAACAACACCATATCTATTTGGATTTTCAACTGGCTTATTCCATGAAGCTTGTATATCATACGATGCAACAATTCTTCCATTACTTGGAACATCTGGATTACTACTTCCTGCATAATGAACAGTTACACCATCCATAAAGTGCTCTGCTACTTCATAAGCTGCTTCTACTAATGAGCCTGAACTTCCTAATAAACAATCATTACCAAAAATTGCTTTTGCAATATTCATCCTTTGATTACATGCATATACTGCATAGTCTGCTCGTTCTGCAACAGTTGTTGGATCTGAACCCTTTGAATGCCCACATCGTGTACTATATTCCCCTGTATATAATCCTCCTTCTTGATACATGTAATATATATATATACGGCCTCCTGTTCCCCAATTGCTACCATGTGCCATATAGTAATCCTTGCCAGCAGGACTAGAAAAGCTTGGTTCATCTGAAATGTGAGTGTCTCCTAAATAAGCATATCTACAATATAATACATAAATATTGTTATCTGGTGAACCTTTTAATTTTGCATTTTCAGTTGCATATTCTTGTGCTGTTTTTACATTAGCAGAATAATCGCCACTTCCTGGAGTTGAATTTCTAATAATCCATTTGCAATAATCTTCTATAGATTCTTGCACACTATTATATACTTTCCCACTACTTGCATCATTATAATGAGCATATCCAAAATAATTTTTATTATTTTTGCATCCACTAGTACTTCCATTTCCTGTTTCTAAACATGCATGTGCATATGCCAAGGCTGGATTGATGTTATATTTTGTACAAATATCATAAAAATCTCCTGCATATTTTGCCATATAATTTACATAGTCACTACTATTACTATATGCTTGCGCCATACTAATAAATTCTTCTCTTGATAAGTTTGTGCCAAATGGAGATGCTCCACCTCCATTCATTGGATAAACTACATCAAATATACTAAAGCTAAAGTCTCCTGCACCATAGTCTTTACCAGTATATTTTTGCATGATATATCTCATAACAGATTCCATACCTTGTGTCTCTGGATTTTGGCTTAATAATTGGAAGAATAATTCTGCATCTGTTTTTAGATATTCACCTGCTGTCCTTTTTTCCTTGGAATTTGGAATTTTGTATTTGACATCTAATAATGCAATAAATGCATCTGTATTATCTGTATAATCTGAAGCAATACCTGAATCATAAGTATCTCTAGTAGTAGATGTATGTACTGTGGAATCTTCTCTTGTGATCCAAGAAACTGATTCTTCCTTTTCACTTTCTTGAGGAATTGAATATTCCTCTTCTTCTGTTGTTCCTGGTATTTTGCTATAGTTAATTTTTTGTTTACATATCCATGTGTCTACCGAGGTCACTCTAACTACTGGCGCAATAGTTGTTACTGTAGTAGTAGTTATTGTTGTCGTTGTTTTATCTGTATCATTGTATTTTACCACATCTGGCGACTGGCCTGTTGGATCTGTAATAATTTGTCTTTCGCGAACATGCCTCGTTTCTTTGTCTACTTGTGTAGTTACATTGGTTGATGTTGTATTTAAAACAGTTAATTGTATATTGGTTTTAGATTTTACCAAACCTACCACCGCTGCTAAAAACTCTGGATTTCTAGTTACCATTCCTAATTCTAAGTAAAAACTCATTGGTGTTGCATATTGCGAAATCATACTTTTATAATCTATTGTTACCTCTGTTGCTAAATAAGTAGTAGTAGTATCTTTATCCGCAAACCAGTCTCCATCTGTTTTGCTTTCTGCTTTGACAACTGTGGTTTGTAATGTTGCAAGTACTAATTCTCCACTATCATTTATAGAAAAATAATTTTGTATATCTTTTGCATTTGCTTCTAATTTCTTTTTAAAAGTATTTTCATTTGGATTATCTGACTGGTATTTAATATATGTTAATGTCTGTTGTGGGGTAAGATTATCCACTCCTAATAAAAATTCTGGATATAAATATACATGTCCTTGTTTATCTAAATGATCATTTCCCCTTTTTAGCTCTTGTGTAATTACTTGTGCCTCAAAAAACATTTTGACATATTTTCTTTTTGCTTTTTTGATTTCTTCTTCTCTATCCTCCGCATTATAGTCAATCTCACCGCAGCAGCTCTAAGTCTTCCAGATCTATCCCCGTAGCTTCTATTTGCTGAATGAGTGCATCAATTTGTTCGTCATTTAATTCAAAATAAGTTTGTGAACCTGTGAAAAAGTTAACAATGCCACTCCATATATTTTGCAATGTCTCAAAAACAATAGTAACTACAGCCATTAGGCAAGATACTAGTATCATTGCTACTAGTATTATAGCAATAAATGGTATTGCTTTAATAAAAAGTTTTTTGGCTACGGATTTTACTTTATTTTTAGCCTCTTCTTTACCTGCTTGTTTTAACTTGCTTCCTATACTATCTTTTTGTTTTTCTTCATCATTCACTTACCTCACCTGCCTTTGACTATTGATTTTACTTTATTCTGAAAATTGTACTTTTATAAATTAATTTTAATTGTTATTTTTTGTGGCTCTTCTTGTTTTGTATCATATTGTTGTTTATCTAAGTAAACATTATTCATTTGCAATATTTGTGTTTTACTTGCTGATATATACATTTTATTAAACTTTATCTCTATTGCTTTTCTGTATTGTGCATCTAAGGTTAAACTACTTACTGATAACTCAGAAATATCAGAGGAAAAAGTACTGTTATTAGTTCCTATTAGACTAAAATTATTAGCATTCGTTCCATCATTTAATAAAATAGTTTTTTGTGTATTGTTTTGTACTGTCATATGATAAATTTCATAATCTACATAAATACTTTTACTACTAATAGTAACCTCTACTCCCTCGTTACTTCCCTGTTTATTTAACGCTTCTTTATGGATAAATTTATTAATGTTTAACTTGTACTCTCCATTTTGCTTGATTAAAGTAATATAATCTAAGAAATTACCTGTTGAAGCTTGTCCACCCGTTTGGAGTAAGTTGCCTTTGTTGTATGTAATGCGATAAGTATAACAGTTGGAAGCTGTGTACCATAATTGCAATTCATAATTGACCTGCTCTCCAAAAATTTGATTCACATAATTGCTAGTAAATATTTCTTTTGTAGGGTATAATTCTGCTTTGCAATCATCTGTTAATAAGTTATATGCTTCTTCTATTTTATGTTGGTTACAGTAATTTACAAATTGCTCAATAAAGTCTGAGTTTTCTTTTGTTTCTTTTTCTGTTAATTTATCATTTGAGACAACCGCTTCACTTGGTTTTGTAATATCATTTGCTACTATATTTTTTCCTATCTGATTATTGCTATCCTTCTTGTTTTGCTCTTTTACCATCGCATTTGCGATTTGTATGATAATAATAACGAGAGCTATAACTGCAATCGTTATTAATATCTTCCTTTTGTTCTGGTTCCAGTAACTTAATAACTTTCTCATGGTTATAGCTCTCCTTTATTATTTTTCTCCTACGCCACGGGCTTTTTTCATTTCTCTTATAATCGTGTCAACTGTTTTTGTTTTTTCTCTTCCTGTTAGGCCTTGGCCTTCTAATCTTTTTGATAAATTGTCTCTTAAACTTTCTACTTTCTTCTCGTCTACCAAATCTTTTGCACTATAGTCTTTTACTTCTTTCATAATAGCTGCTGTTTGCGCTTGAGCTCTTCTATTTGCATCATCTTCTGCTATACCTCTTTCCTGTCCCTGTATTTCTTTCTTAAGTCTCTCTTGCATGCTTACAGCTTTTAGAGTGTCTTTTCCTTCAATTCCTACACTATCGTAGTAAGCTCCTTGTTCTAACTTCGCTTTTAATTCCTTTTTAGAAGCATCTGGAAATTTTTGTCTATATAATTCTTCATTATTTTCAACATAGGCTTTTTGTCTATCTTTTATTGCTGCTTCATAGCTTGTACCTGAGCCTTGTCTATATGCATTTGCTACAAAGGAACCTGCTTGTGCAACTGCACTTGAACCAATTGTACTACTTAATGCTGCACCTGCTAAAGTATATTTTGTAATATCGCTTAGTTCATCTCCTGCAATACCAGCTGCCATACCTATTGCTGCACCTGGTGCTGCTTTTATGGCTGCTTTTCCTACTGCTAAACCACTTTGTACCGCTACGTTTCCTACTCCTAATGCAGCATGTCCTGTTGCTTTTGCTGCTCTAACTGCTGCCTGTCCTGTTGCCTTTGCCGCACTTACTGCTGAATTTCTAATAGGCTTTGGTATATATGTCCTTCCTAAATCTCCTACTTTATGTGCTCCTGCTGATGCTATTGCTCTTACTTTATTTGCGTTTGCAACCGCCATATCTCTTACACTTCTTGCTCCACCAGCAACTGTTCTTCCTAATCGGATTGCACCTTGTCCTGCTTGCGAATTTGCAATTTTGTTTCCAGCCCATGAAGCTCCTGATCTCGCAATGCCTCCTAAGTATTGTCCTGCTGTTCTTTCATCGTCGTCATACCAAGCTGTTGCACCATTTCCATGTTTTCCTAGGAACTCTGCAATCTCATTGTCTGAATATCCCAGTTCTTTAAATTCTTCTTCTAATTGTTCTCTCGTACCTGGTTGAGCTACTTCAGGTTGATGAGTCTCTCTTGCCATTGCTTCTCTTTCTGCTGGATCATAGCTATCGGTTCCAAATCCTTCGTCATAAGCATCTAACATTCTTTGCCCTGCTGAAGGTCCTTCTAATAGATTTGGTGGATTTTCTCCGTTTCCATCATTACTGTCATTTCCACCATTTCCATTATTCCCACCATTCCCATTATTTCCACCACTTCCATTACCAAATGCATCTTCTATCCCTGGTGCAGAACCTTCTGGATTATTCTTATTTCTGATTCCTCTATTTCCACCAGCACCTCCGCCACCTTTTTTCGGTGCCATAAGACTTTTCATTTGATTCATAAGAGCTGCTCCACCAGCTGCTCCTGCAACTGCTCCAAGTGCTCCTGCTGTACTTGCCTTTTCAAATCCGAAGAATTTACGTAGTATTTTTTCAGCTGGCGTAATAAATGCTAATGCAACAATTGCAAATAGTGGATTTCTAGCTGCTAAGTCAATAGCTGAGCCTACAAAAATACTGTAAATAATTAAGTGGAATGGTTGTAATAAGCAATTGAATATATATTCTTTTAGCCACATATCAAAAGCTTGCGCTTTTCCGGTCTTTTATTTTGTCAATTGGATAGGTTATAGCTACTAATGGCGAAATAAGTGTTAAAAATGCAATTATTAATACCCTTTTTAAGTAGTAGAAGGTGAACATACAAGTGTAAATTACCATTGCCAAGTACAAAATTAAGTACAATATTTTTCCTGTTACATTTGGTGCTTGCATTTTGAAACGAATTAATCCCATTAAGTCTGTGTTAAATTGAACATCTCTATCATCCCCTGTTACTTTGACAGCAACATTATTTCCATAACTACTTGCACTACCACTAATAGCTCTTGTTACTTCATTTACAATTGTTGTTGTAAATGTCATAATATAGTGTAAACAAAATAGAATACATAGGGCTACAAGCCAATCTATTAACATTTGCTTGTATTTAGCTTTATCTGATGCAGTACTACTAATCACAATACGAATACCTACATATACTAATACTAACATTAAAGCTACTACCGCTAAGTTCCTTAAGGAAACATACCATGAAGCAATGGTACCATGTAAGGCTCTTGTAATAGAACGTTCATTCATTGCTGCTCCATTTTCATAGGTACTTCCAACAATATTTGTTTCTACCCCTGTTTGGGTCGTATGACTTCCTGTTACTTTTCTTTGATTCTCCCAGTCAATTGGGTTAACAAAGTTAATATCTAGAGCTGGAATTAAACCTGCAAATATCTTTTCAGGTGAGTATTTCATAACAGGAATAGCATAAGTACTATTACCAAAAAAACTTTTATCTAATTCATCTACACTAATCTCAATTTCTGCTTCTCCATTTCCAGTGTGATATTTAAATTCTTTATAATCTGTGTCCACTTTATCCATAAAATCATTACGATCTGCTAAATAGAAATTTAATCCACTCGAGTCCGCGCTATTATTGAATTCTCCATCTACTAAAAATGCTTGCAAAGCTCCTGTTACAACATCTAAGAGAGTTCCTACTAAGTCAAAAAGCGGGTCTAGTAAAATTCCACCTAACCCTGCTTGCGATTTTACAGGCACATTGAAACTAAGCAATAATACCATGATTATTGATAGAAATATCTTTTGTGTTAACTTATGATTCGCCATTAATTTCTTCATAATTCCCCCTAATAATTTATTGCTCGTTTATTCCTCTTTTGAGTTAATTTATTTAAGTTCGTTTCTACGAATTCAAATTCTTTTGCTGTTGGTTGTATTTGAATAATAGCACTGTCTGCTCCTACTTTTAATAATCCTTCTCCTTTAAAGCAGGTAATTAAAAAGCTTGCTTCTCCTTCGCTTAGCTTAAATACTTCTTTCAAATATGCAATTTCTGATTTATCTTGCGCTAAAAATAGTTTCGTATCTGATGATGTTAATACTGCTTGAGCTTCTGGCTTCTCATAGAAATCTTGAAATCTTTGAGAAATGATGGCTAGTGATACATTTCTTTTTCTGGCACGTCTTGCCATTGTATTTAAGAAGTCTACTGCTTCTGGATATGGTAATAGCATCCATGCTTCGTCTACTAGTACTCTCTTCTTAGAAGCTTTTGTCCTATCTTCACTATTTTTCTTAACATATTTTTCCCAAATCCAAGCAAGCAATATTTGTTGTGCCAAAGGTCTTGCAAATCTTTCTTCTAGTTGTGAAATATCTAAATTGATAAACAAGGTTCCATCTAATAAATCGAAGGTAGATTGTCCATCAAAGTATGCCATTTGTCCGTCATATTCTCTAATGTATTGTTTCATAACTTTTAGTAAATAGCTATAATGGAAGTTATAGTCTTGATTTGTATTTGCTGCAGCCTTTGCTTGAATTCTTTTATACCAAGAACCAATAGTAGGCATTTCTTTCTTTTCTCTTCCTAACATGTTTCCATTGGTTAATCCCATAGTAGCATCATATAAGCTGTTAGGATCACTATTAATTCCATGTGCAATATACTCTTCTGCTACTGATTCTGCTATAATTTGTTTGGTAAGCTCATTTACTTCTTGACTTCTGGTACTTCCTCTTGCCATAGTAAGTAGAGCTTGTGTTACATCTTCTACCTTATTTTCTACATTTAATACTAATCTTTCTTTTCCTGTAATTTCATCTTTTACTACCTCTGTTTCAATATCAAAAATATTGATAATGGTTTTAGAAGTAGGTGATAAAACAACATTGATACCGCCTAAACTCTCTGCTACAATACTGTATTCACCTTCAGCATCTAGCGCTAAACTTTGAATTCCCATTAATACTGCACTACGAGAAATTAAAGTTTTCATAGTTACTGATTTACCAGCACCAGATTTTGCGAAGATAACCATGTTGTAGTTAGTAAGTGAGTTATGGAAATTATCAAATAAAATTGGCACTCCTGTTTGTTTATTAATTCCAAGTGGTATTCCTGTTGGATGTCCTACTTCTGATGTTGTGAATGGAAATACTGTACCCATAGAACGTCTATCAAAAGTATGCGTTTTCTTAATTTTGTCTTCCATTAATGGTAAATTTGACTTAAATGCTTCTTCTTGCATTCCCCATGCAGTCTTGATATTAACTAATGATTTTGACATTTCTGTTGCGAGTAGTTTTGTATATTTATCTAGGTCTTCTAAGCTATAGGCAAATAGAGTTGCTACAATAGATGCTTCATATAATTTGTTGAAACCTGCTGCGATTTCATCTCTTAACGCTTCTGCTTCTGCTCTTTTTTGACCTAAGGTACTTTCTCTGTTGATATTACCTTTGTCTGCTGCTACAATTCTTTCTGTTTCTAGCTCATTGATAACACGGTTTAACTCGTTTTGTGACCTAGATTCTTGAATTGGATTGATATAGATAGATGTGTTAATATCACCAAATAGATACATATCTCTAAATAGTTCAGGGAAGGTACACATTCTAGGAAGTGCTGATACAAAGAAGCTTCTTGCATATCTTGTGACATTAGAAATAATTTCTAAGTGGTCAATATTGCTTGTGTCTACTCCTGCTGGTGAGATTAACTCTTTAATTGTTTTTTTCTTTAAAATTTTGTACTCATTTGGATTGGTGTAATCACTATGCTGTTTTTGTACTTCTACTTCTCTTTGTTTGTCCTTCTTGCTCATTTACACTTACGCCTCCTTCTTTTGTACTTTCTGAAGTTTGTTTTTTAGGCCTTCCTCTTCTCTTTTGTTTTTCTTCTTGGATTTTTCCAATTGCGTTGTCTGCCACATCATTTCCAATGGCTTCTCTATTTTGTTCAACAATGATAGATGCTAGTTGTGCTATTAAATCATCTTGATTTTCTTGTCTTTGTTCAAAAGCTTTTTGTTTTTCTGTTTTTGCTTCTATTACTTTTTGATTTGCTTTTTCAAATGCTTCTCTTTCGATTTGCTCATTTAATGCTTTCATTTTCTTGTCTACTACATCTGGTGCTGTTGAGTATAGTTCGTTATATCCTGCTTCAATTGCTTTATCTATTCCGTAAATTTCTGCATCATCTCTGTTGTATGCTATGTATAATAAATCTACTAATTCATTAGAGTCTAACACTTTTCCTGTGACACCGCATACTGATAAGGTTCTGACAATAGATTGTGCTCTTGTATATAATTCTGAAAAGGCTAAGTTTCTAATTTCTTGTTTGTCGAAGTTGTTATCTCCTAATTCTTCTGGATAATATGGAATGATGATGTAATATTTTTGGTTTAATACATTTTTGTTTAAACTCATTTTTTCTGTTGTGTAAATAATATCTTTTCCATATTCATAAAGATTTGTGGCTTTCGTTAAATCATAAAATGCTGCGTTTAATTGTTCCCCCGTATACCTTCCTGAATTAACCATGTCTTCATATTTTTTCTTTTCTTTTTCTAGTTCTTCTTCAATTTCTTTCACCTTATCGCGATAAGTTTGAATACTACTTTCTAGGTTAATCGTTCTTGTTTGTGTATAGATTTGAATAGGATGCCTTAGTGTATTTAAAAATTGGATAAAGCCTTCTTCTACTGCATTTTTTTCAACTTCTGACATTAAGTCATAGTTGATACCTTGACATTCTACTACCATAACATATTTTCCACCATTCTTTGTGGAAATCATGTTGTCTTCTACTGTATCAAATTCCATGAAATCAAAAACAGATTCTACTTGATAACTTTTACTTGTTTTTGTTTCTTTTTTACTTGAAACTGCTGAAGTTGTTTTCGCTGTTTCTGGCTTTTTGTTTTTAGATTTAAAGTATAACATACAAAGAACAGCAAGTAGCATTACCATTGCAATTAATACAATTGCTAATATCATTGTAATCATTTCAATCATTGTTTTTTTCCTCCTTGTATATATATACTTTTTTTCCTTTTGTTTTAAAAATTATGGCTCTTTTGATAATATCGTCTAAATTTTCTCCACCCGTTTTTCTAGCAAATTCAAATTTTCCAAGCTCTGGCATTTTTAGAGTTCCAATTGTAAAACCAATTGCCGCGAAAACAGCTACTGCTACAATACCGCCTATTGTTGTTCCAAAAGCTGAAAGAATAAAATAAAATGGTAAGCCTACAACTGCTCCTATTACGGAATATATTAAACTCTTTGTGGTAAAGATGAATAAAATTCTTCCTTCTCCTTTTACATTTCTGGGTAAATTATATGTGCCCATAAGAACTTGTCCTCCTTCGTATTCTCTGTATCTTTTGTTCTTCAAATTGTTCTAATCATGCTTATCATATATTATAGCAAATAATCGCGAAAAATGTAACTAAAAAGCAAAAAAAAGTGCACTTTTTGTGCACTTTTAATATGTCTGTAATATTTTTGTAATATTATTGTAATATTATTAAACAATTTGGATTGAGAATATAATTTTTACGATAGCTGAGCCACCTAAAATTAATACTGCACCAACTACATATGGTATCATTGTCTTCTTGTATTCTGCTTTCTCTGATGCACTTCCCATCATGTATTTAATACCTAAGATTAATATAACAATAACGGCTACAACAATTCCTACTGTTGTGATAATGTCGGCAATTTGTCCACCAATTTTTGCAACGTTTTCTGCACCATTAGCTGTTTGATTGTCCATTTGTCCTATAATATTATTAACATTTGGAGCTGCGCTTACAGCTGTACTTAATGTAAAGCAAATCATTACAACCATTAATAACATACTAATTAGTTTCATTGTTTTTTGCATAGTTTCTTCCTCCCTTTATTTTTATATTTATTTGATTTATTCCAAAATCTCTGGAATAATATTAAAATCTTTTTTATTTTTGAACTGAATAAAGTTCTTTAACCAATTCCTTGTAAAATAGTAATAGCTAGTTTCCAAATACCAAATGCACCGAAAATAACAATACATCCTACTACATATGGTATTAAAGATTCTTTTACTTTGCTTTTTGCTTCTACACTTCCTGTAATAAATTGAATTCCTAAAACAACACCGACAATCATAGCTATAATTGTTCCGATAATTAATAAAATGTTATAAAGAGAGTCTGACAAGTTATGAATGTCTTCATTATCAATCTTAGAACTACCTTGTCCATTCTGGATAAAACCATCTGCCCCCGATACAATATTACTAAGTGCTGCTGCATTTGTTCGAGAATAGTTTGCCGAAAATGATAATAATAAAAATGTGATTAATAAAATTATAGTTATATATTTTCCCATTTTCATTTTTGTTACTATCCTTTCTTTTAAAATCCACCTATATCTTTGTTATTATACTATATTTTTCTTTATTTTTCAATGTTTTGCACTACTTTTATTCTATATTTGCTGCTAAATTTGCTATCAATTGTAAAATTCCACTAATGCTTCCTATCAGCACAACACCGATTAAGTAAGGTATCATTGTTTTTTTATATTCTGCCTTTTCTTCTACACTTCCTATCATGTATTTAATTCCTATGATAATAATGGTAATTACAGCAATAATAATGCCTAAGGTTGAAATAACATTAAAAATTATTCCAGCTTTACTAGTAACTACATTTGCCTCGTTAGGATTAATACCACCAGGCTTATATGCATTTGGATCACTGATTGGATCACTAATTGCCCTGCAAGTACCTGAAAAAATTGTTAACAAACTTAATATTAAAATAAATATAATAAATATTCTTTTCTTTTGAATCATTTTTCTTCCTTTACTTTTTTGATATTCTTTTTTATTATACCTTACTTTTTTATTGTTTTCAAGTACTTTTATCATAGCATATCTTTTCTCTTTTTTCTTTATTGTTACAGAAATGTCACAAAAATGTCATTTGTTTGTAACAAATCTCTATCATGCAGAAAAGCAACTAGGATAGTCTATATCCTAATTGCTTCTATAATTTATTCTGCATAACTGCATTAATTTATTTACTATTTTGCTACTATTGTTTGTTCCTTTTGATGTTTCCTTTGTTTTTCTTTTTCTTGTGTCGCTAGCTTCATTTCTGTACTATAATATTGTGCAATTAATTGGTCTAACTCCACACTGATTTGATAAGTGATATTGTAATCTGGTTCGTTTAGGATACTATCATTTAATTTCTCCCTTAATTTACAAATTTCTTCATTTAACATATCAATCACTCCTCTTTTTTTGTTTTTCGTCTTTCGTATATATTTAAAATACCATATTTTTACATATTAGTCAATCAATTTTTGTTTATTTTGTAGTATTTTGAGCGATTTTCGTGTGACTTTTTTCTTGTTTTTCTCTCTTTTTTCGACAGCATTACTCTTATCTTTACTTTGTTCTTTTTTATGTTACATTAGACAACATTTTTTCAGCTATGATTTAATACAATTTGAACCTAACTATTATTATATCATTCGTCCTTGCTATCCGTTGCTCCATTTGTATACACCATAGAAAGCAACGGAAGGCACTCGACTACGCCTCGTCTTGCGCAGAATTCATTTATACAATAATAGTTAGGTTCAATTAAATTAATCATTTACTTATTTATTTGGTTCTACGACAGAAAGCACCTCATTTTCTTCTTTGAAAATGTTTTTTAATACTTCCTCTGTATATTGCTTTGTAACAGATTCAAAGTCTTCAATATAATCAAAGCTATTTATCTGTTTCATATTGTCTGCTAAAAACATTCTTGCTGTTTCTGCTACACTATTGTATTCTACTACATAATCTCCATAAATTTTCTTTTTGATACGTTCAAAATGTTCTTCTTCTAATCCTTCTTCTTGCATTTTTCTTACTGTTTCATCTATTTTTTGTTTTACTAACTGTGGCTCTTTGCTAAAGCCTGATAGTAAAATATGGGCATATTGGTCTGTAAATTCATAATCTAAATCTGGTTGTGCAAGTAGAATTCCCTTTTCATATAATTCTTGGTATAAATTTGAACTCTTTCCAATTATCATATTGAGCAATATTTCAATTGCAATATGTTTTTGTATTCTGTTCTCTTTGCTGTTTTGTATATCTTTATACCCTATCATAAACATAGGGATACTTACTTCCATTTGTACTATTTTATCTTTTTGATGTAGGGCATCTTCTTTTCCAGGATAAATTCTTTTAATTTCTCCTTGATTTTCTTTTGGAACTAAGCGTTTTTTTACTTCTTTAGAAATCTCTTCTGGTTCAAAATCTCCACAAATTGCCATTGTCATATTAGATGGATGATAGAAAGTGTTATAACATTTATATAATACCTCTGGTGTTATTTTGCTAATCGATTCTACTGTTCCTGCTATATCTATTTTGATTGGATTTTCTTGATACATGCAGTCTAAAGCATTCATATATAGCTGCCAACCTGGATCATCATCATACATATTGATTTCTTGCCCAATAATTCCTTTTTCTTTTTCGACATTTTCGTCTGTGAAGTAAGGATTTTGAACATAATCCATTAATTCGTCTAGCCCTTCATAGAAGTGCTCGGTACATTCTAACAAGTATGCAGTGTGGTCATTTGTTGTATAAGCATTCGCATCTATTCCTAAAGCCATTAAAGTGTCTAAACTATTAGTGCCATTTGGTTGTTCAAACATTTTGTGTTCTAAAAAGTGTGCTACTCCATCTGGTATGAATACTTCTTCACCTGTTTTTGGCATGATAAAATGATTATCAATTGAACCAAAGTGTGTGCCCCAAATAATGTATTTCTTTTTGGTGTTTTTTCTTGGAATGATAATGAGTGTCATTCCATTTTCTAGTTTTTCCACATAGGCTTTTTCTTTTATTTTTGAACTTTCTACTATTTTCATGAATTTTATTTCCTTTCGTTTAATAGCATTTATCTATTGAAACATAAAGTTATTACGAAAGTATAGCCTGCGCAAGGCGAGTTTACGAGCGTCTTCCGTTTCTTTCTTCTATTTGCGTTTAGCATATTGAAAGAAACGGACAGCAAGGGCAAACGTGTAATAACTTTATGTTTCAATTATCAATCTTTTAAAAAATAAATAGTATTAATTTGAACTGTTTTAGCAAGCTCTGTAACCTGTTCCTTAGTAGCTTCTAGAATATGTTTTTTATAGTCTTCTATACTAATAAATCGGTCTGCTAATTCTTGCCCATAATAGTAAGTAATTTCGGTGTCTTGTTCTTCTGTAATAGCATCTACTGAAGCAACTATTAATCTTTTTGCATTTTCTAAATCTTCCTCAGAAAATTCACCATTTTCCATATCTTTTAGTTGTTGTTTAATTGTGTCTAATGCTTTTTGGTAGTTCTTTATTTCTATTCCGCAACGAATAAAAATACTATTTTTAGTTCTTAAATAACTAGATCCTGCTGTATATGCTAAACTTTGCTTTTCACGTACATTTTGAAATAGTTTTGAGTTTGCTCCTCCACCTAAAATAGCATTATACACTGATGCTATAAAGCGAGAATTCTCCCCCATGTTTTGGATGTCTAGTCCTAACACTAGCTTTCCTTGTGTTACTTGCATACTCTCTTCTACTGTATTTTCTTCTACTTTTCCTTTATTTTCTGTTACTTCATTATTAATCACATATTTAGGATTTCTCTCTTGTAATTTTTGAATGTTTTTATCTTCTTTTATTCTTTTTATGGTTTCTTTTTCATCTAGTCTTCCTGAACAGAAAATATCAATTTTGCATTCTGCAAGTAAGTTTTGATAATGTTTATATAGTTTTTCTGGAGTAATACTATCAATATCTTCTATATAGCCAAATTTATATAAACCATATGGCTCATTTTTGTACATTTCTTCAATACATCTGTCATAAGCATATTTTGCTTTGTTATCTATTTTGGATTCAATAATTTGTTTTAAATTCTTCTTTTCTCCTTCTACATATTCTGGTTTGAAGCTTCCATTTATTGTTAAAGGATTGAAAGCGATATCAAATAAAATGGATAAACATTTTTCATTTAGTTTTTCAGGCTCTGGTAAAAATTCTTCACTTAATGTTTCTAAGTAAAATTTTAAAATATGATTATCTCCTGTTTTTTCTATTCCACAGTTAAAACTAGCTCCATACATCCCCTCTAATTCTTTACTAATGGCTTCTTGGGTTTGAAATTCTTTAGTTCCTCTTCTTAATACTGCTCCTATTAGAGCATCTAAAGTTACAGTCTTTTTTTCAAGTGGAATAGCAAGAAAAATAGCATATAGATTAGTTTTAAAATTTTCTGTATGAATTTGATGAGTAGTAATTCCTTGCTTGATTTCTTCTTTTTGATAATTCATGTTTATTCCTCTTTTCTTTATAGTATCTATTTTTTAATATTATAATCTATTTTTGTAAATTTATACAAGGTGATTTACGAAAAAGTTTGCTAAAAAACAAAAAACCATAATACTACTACTGTAATATTATAATTTTATGTTAATATGTCTATTTTCGTTTCTCTGCTATCTTTTAGTGTTTTGAATGGTTTTTCTCTCATCATTGTCTAAAACATTTTACATCTCCATTCTTTAGCATTTGTCTAGCTATATTTTCCATCAATTTATCTTCTTCGCTTTTTTCTTTCATAAAAAAACCTCCCTATGATATTTTTATTTTATCATAAGGAAGTCTTTTTTCAATATTTTTTCAAATTACACAAAAAATTGTACATACCCCACAGCACTACTTCATGTAAATTAACGTTCTATAGGAAATGTAAGTCTCCACCACTGTTACAGCTTGGAAGTTACGTAAAGACGTAGAATATTGGCCACTATTGAGGTAATCTCCACCTCGAGTAGTACAATACAAACTTGTGTGACTAGTTCGTTCTGTACTCCATTCCCTACAATTAGAGGCCATATCATGAATATTACATACCTTATCTCCTGCTTTACCTGTATTCATTTTACTTGAATTTACTGAAGTTTTATTTGCATAATTACTGTTTTCTGAATATTTTTGGATAAATACAATTGCAGTATCCCAGCTATAACTATTGATTAAATCACTTTCTACATAGTTATTTCCACTATACATATTTCTTGCATAAGTTGCTGCATTGGGCTGAGTAATTTCTGTCCATGTAACTTTATCATATTGCGATTTCATTTTATTATCTGTCCCTTTACTTACCTCATATCTTCCTAAGTAATATCCTCCATTTGCTTTCGTTTTATTTACAAAGTCTCCTAGGTCTTTAGCAGCTGTATTTCCTGAATTTATAGTTAATTCTCGATAATAAAATCCTCCATTTCCTCTTATATCTATTATTTTATCATAATTATCTACTTTTTCATCTGTGTAGGCTGCTTGATATAATGTTGGGGTGCCATCACTTGTATTAAATTCATATCTTCCTAATGTTATAGTCGTTGTACTTTCGTCTTTATTCTTGATACTTCCTACTGGTATCCATACAAATTGATTTCCTTCTCCATCTTCTATTACTATTCCATCTTGTACACATGGCTTATGATTAGTATCATAATTATATGTCACATCTCCTGTTCCATGTGGTACTACCTTAAATCCTCCTGGTATTGTTATCTTATTTCCATTTTCATCTTGGGTAACCTTATTACTAGTTTGTGTCTCTCCTACAATATCCGCTACTGTTGGCTTCTTTACTGTTATTATACAAGTTGCACTTTTGTTACTTCCATCTGTTGTTTTAACAGTTATCGTTGCTGTTCCTACTGCTTTTCCTGTTACTACTCCTGTATTACTTACTGTTGCTATTCCTGTATTGCTACTTTCCCATGTAACATTCTTATTTGTGCTATCTTCTGGTTCCACCGTTGCTATCAATGTTACTGTTTTTCCTTCTTCTATTGTCTCTGTCGTCTTATTTAAACTAATTCTTTCTACTGGTACCCTTGTTGCTGTTATTTCTTTACTTAACTCTACTTCTCCTCCATCATTTTTAGCTACTACTTTTATCCTATAACTCTCTCCTGCTGTTATCCCTGTACTTTGTGTTGCTCCAGTCTCTTCATTTACATTTGTTATTTGCTGATATGCAGTATCATCTGCTGAACTTAACTTATAATAATACTCTACTGTTCCTTTTCCTAGTCTCACCACTGTTGCTTTTCCTGTAATACTTGTTTGGGTTGCACTTACTTCTAGTTCCTTTATCATTGGAGCTATCTTTCCTGCTTGCCCTATATATTCTATTTGGACATCTGTTGGTTTTTCTTTGTTTGGCATTAACGTTACTAGAAATATATACCCTGGTTTTGTTGTCACATCATATGTTCCATTTCCATTATCTATTACATCTGCTTCTCTATCTTCTATAATACCTTGCTTTTCTATATATTCAAAATATTTATCTACATCAAAAGTTCCTAATCCTTCTATAAAAATTGGACCTTTTGCTGTTTCTAACATTTCTTGATATTTTGCTATTTCTGTCTGTAATTTCGCTTCTGATGCTTGTTTAAATATACTATTTTCTCCAAATACATAGGTTATTGTTATTCCTGCTAAAATAAGCAAAACTACTATTGTTACTACTAGTGCTACAAGTGTGATACCCATTGACTTGTTTAATTTTTCTTTCATTTCTTCCTCTGCTCCTTCTTTTTTATTCTTATGTATAAGTCTTTACATTTTTAGTTCATCTTATGCACTATCTTTTAAAATCTATGCGCTATTTATACATACGTTATTTCAATATATGTTATCAATATATATAATAAGATGTCAATAGTTAAATTTATTTTTTATTAGTAATGTTACTTTTTTGAAATCCCCAACAAAAAAGCTCTAGATCTTTTAAATCTAAAGCTTAATACTTTCTATATTTTCTAACTTAATAGTTTCTTTGCCACATCATTAATCGTTTTCCCATCTGCTGAGGCACCTAATTTTTCTTTAGCTGCTTTCATAACCATTCCCATTTCTTTCATAGAACTTGCTCCAAGTTCTGTAATAATTTCTTTTACCTTTTCTTCCACTTCTTCACTAGATAGTTGTTCTGGTAAATATTCTTCTAGAATGCTAATTTCTTCTTTAATTTGGTCTAATAAATCTTGTCTTCCACTTTTCTCATAATCGCTAATTGAATCTTTTCTCTTTTTCGCTTCTTTTGCTATAATTTCTACAATTTGGTCATCTGTTACCTCTATTTGTTTATCTTTTTCAACTTGCAATACTGCTGCTCTTACCATTTGTACTACATTTTTACGTGTTACATTTTTGTCTTTCATAGATTCTTTTAAATCTTCTAATAGCTTTTCTTTTAGCATACTCATCTTTCCTTTCAAAAAAGGGCTGAAAATTATTTACCTAACTTTCAACCCCCCATTTTTTTCTTAGAATTTTCTTTTTCTAGCTGCCTCTGATTTCTTTTTTCTCTTTACGCTTGGTTTTTCATAATGTTCTCTTTTTCTAACTTCTTGTAATACTCCATTTCTTGCGCATTGTCTCTTAAATCTTTTTAAGGCATCTTCTATATTTCCATTATTTACTTTAACTTCTGACATAATTTTATTCCCCTCCCTTCAG